>CAJUQD010000017.1 GCA_910588105.1 uncultured Oscillospiraceae bacterium
ACCGCATGGCCTAATGGCTGTGCGGTGCTTCTTGCCGTCAGTCTTTCGTGTAGGCATCCACGATACGTACTTCCAATTCCCGGTTCCGCTCCATCGCCTTGCGGAGTTCCGGCACTTCCAGCAGACCCTTGGCGTTGGCAATGATGAGGATACGATTGAGGCTGGCCCCAACCCTGCGGACTTCATAAATCAGCTTCGGCACGTCAACGGAGGGGGCCTCCCTGATGGCAGCGCCGCTGATACACTGACGGATAAACCGCTCACGGGAACCCCGTACCCTGCTGACCTTTTCGTTGAGGTCAGCCAGTTCCTCATCGGACAGCCAGACGTTGATTCGGTTTGTTCTGCTTCGCATTGGATTCTCCTTTCTCCGGGGTCATAGGGGTGGAACCCCTGTCAAGCGGTATTGTGGCCCCACAATACGTTGCTTGCTAAGACTGTACCACTTCCACCCCGACGTATTTTGCGGGTGCGTCCCCGCCGCCCCGGCTATCCTTTTCAGCCGGTGAATTTTGGGAGGACACGCCCAAAGTACGTCACTCGACCCGGCGGACGTCGCCCTCCCGGAGCAGGTTCCGCCCCTGGTTGACGGCCATGAACCGCTCCAGCGTGTCCCGGCGGATGATGGCTTTCCGGCCCACCTTCAGCACCGGCAGCTTGCCCCAGTCCACCAGCTTCCGCATGGTGTTCCGCCCAATGCCCGTACACTCGGCGGCTTCCTCGATGGTCAGCCCCATTTTAACTGCGCTCATTCTGCACACCTCCTTCTGCTACACTTGTTTTGCAACTGCTACACCGTTATTATACTTAAACCGCCGCCGTTTGTCAACTTGTTTTAAGTCGTTTCAAAAAATATTTTTGAAAATATATGAAAAATAGGGTTGCAATTCAAATCCGACTGTGTTATACTCACACTCGATAGGAGGTGAACTTCTTGGATAACGCAGAAATGCTCACTCCAAAAGAGGTCGGCAAACGTATCAAAGAGCGCAGAAATGAAATTGGTATCTCCATGCCGGAGCTTGGACGGCGGGTGGGGGTCAACAAGTCCACCATCCAGCGGTATGAAACGGATGGGGTCAATCCCAACCGCAGCATGATCATCAACGGCTTGGCGGACGCCCTGCAAACCACCCCGGAATGGCTCACGGGTCTGTCCGAGGAAAAAGAAGTCAAAGACGAGGATGGCCGAACCATCTGCGAGGGAGAGGTTTTAGACCATCTGAACAGCTTCTTGGACGCTGTAAGCAAGACGGTACAGCCGGAGGTCCAGCAGCGGTTCCTCACTTCTATGCTGTGTCTGCTGATCGACCTGTTCTCCGTCACAGCCCAGCACTATGGCCGGACGCTGAACGAGATCGACCGGCTGGCCGGGGATGAAGCCCTCAAAAAATCCATCCAGCAGTACACCATCCACGTTGACGACATCATCGTGCCGGTCTATCGCCGGGAGATGGAAGCTCCTATCGAGGATATGAAGCGGTTCCTGGACGGGCTGTTACATATCTTCGACAAAGGGCGTACCAGGGTCGATACAGTCTATCTGTATAACATCCTGCATGACGCCCAGGTGCGGCTGAACGCCGCCAACGATTCCGTGGCACCTTGACAACATAATATGCCGGGAAAACCCGGCAGAAATGATGGAACGCACATCATACGTCACAGGCCCGATTGCCACGGATAGAAAGGAGCATTTCATCTATGGCAAAAGGTTCTGTACGCAAAAAGGGCAAAAAGTGGTACTACCGCTTCTATGTGGAGGACGAGAGCGGGCGGCAGGTACAGCGGGAGTTCGCCGGGACGGAGAGTAAATCCGAAACGGAGGCCCTGCTTCGTAAGGCGATGGAGGACTATGAAGCAAAGAAATTTGTGGCAAAGTCTGAAAATACCACCGTGGGCCAACTGCTGGATTTATGGGTGGAGGAAGAATTGAAGCCTGGAAATCTCAGCAACGGCACCGTGATGGCCTACCAAGGGACGGTCAACCGCATCAAGCAGCACCCCATCGGAAACCGCAGGCTGAAAAGTGTCACCCCCGACCACCTGCAAGCCTACATCGACCTGCTCAGCTTCGGCGGGACAAACCCGGACGGCACAGCGGCAAAGGCGCTCAGTAAAGGGTACTTACGGCAGTATTCGGCAGTCCTGCAAGGGGCGTTCCGCTTTGCGGTGTTCCCCAAGCGGCTCATCAGCTTCAACCCCATGCAGTATGTGGTCTGGCGGGGGAAGAAAGAGGAATACGAGTTGTTCTCCCAGGAGGACGGGGACGCCCCGGCTGTGCCCACCCTCACCCATGAACAGTTCCAGGCGTTGGAGAACTTTCTGAAAAAGAAAGACAATCCCGCCCTGCTGCCCATCCAAATCGCCTACTACACCGGGCTTCGTATCGGGGAGGTTTGCGCCCTCACCTGGCAGGACGTCAACCTGGACGAGCAGTATCTCACGGTGCGGCGCAGTATCCGCTACAACGGGGCAAGGCACAAGACGGAGATTGGGGCCACCAAGCGGAAGAAAGTCCGTACTGTGGACTTCTGCGACACGCTGGCGGCGATCCTGCGGAGGGCCAAAAAAGAGCAGATTGGGAACCGCCTGCGCTATGGGGAGCTTTACAGCCTGAACTACTGCACGGAGGTCAGGGAGAAAGACCGGGCCTATTACGAGGTCTATACCCTGCCCAGGACGGCGGACGTGCCAGAGGGGTATCGGGAGCTGTCCTTTGTCTGCCTCCGGCCTGACGGGGCCATTGAGACGCCGGGGACGGTGGGTATCATGTGCCGTCAGGCAAAGAAGAAAGTGCCGGGGCTGGAGGACTTCCATTTCCATATGCTCAGGCACCCGTATGTCAAGCCCAAGACAAAAAAATATGAGAATTTTTTTGGAGAGTGCAGGAGGAACACTCTCCAAGCTAACGGACGGCCTCTCTTGATGCCCTGTTGGGCCTGGGTATAAACTCCCTCACGCGGCTGGCATATCGCGCGATCTCGTTCTTATGAATGGCAATCAAGTCCTTTGCCTCGTCTGCGGTACATTCCATCAATTCATCCAGCAGATAATCTACCCTGTCCTGATTATCCAGCGCCTCCAAAAACAGGGGATGCCATTTCTCATCCTCCGGCTTTGGTTCATACTGCCTTTTCCAGTCCTCCAGCAAGTGCCGGTAGCTGCAAAGGGTACGGTAGTTTTCGTTTTGGTAGTTCTTGAGCCGCTGGAGCAGGGAGCGCCTTGCTTTGACCGGCGATACCGCCTGATGCACCCTTTTGGGGGAGCTGTGGTCATAGCCTATATTGAAATCGGCGGCGAGCTTTTCAGCCGCCTCTTTCAAGCTCACATCGAACAGTCTGGCGGTGAAGTCTATCACATCGCCGTCCGCGCCGCAGCCGAAGCAGTGATACCGCTCATCCACTTTCATGCTGGGTGTGCGGTCATCGTGGAAAATACAGCAGGCCATTCCCGCGCGGTTGACGGAAACGCCATAGCTCTCAGCCGCATCCCTGGTCGTTACGGAGCCTTTTACAGCGTCGAATAAGTCCATAATGCCTCCCCATAAGAAAGGCACCTGCCAATGTCGCGGCGACAATGGCAAGTGCCGGTTTTGCTCTTTGCTTAAATCACATCGGAAAAGATGTCCTTTACCTTGTAGCTGATCTCGATCCGCCTGTCAGGATACACATATACCCTGTCTATCAGCAGGTCGGCCAGCCCTTGCGTCAGGCCGTCAGCGGCGGAAAGTTCCCGCACGATCTGATTGCGCTGTACCTGTTCCTCGTGCTGGGCCTGTTCTTTCTTGGCCTGCGCGATAACGGAGGCATAGATATTTTTTGTTCTCAGGATCAGCGCATCAACCGCCGCCTTTTCCTGTCTGTATCGGTCAGCGTCCAGCACCTTGGAAACATACTGCTCATAAAGCCGCATTTTCTGCCCCTGCAAATCGGAGAGCTGCTGCTCATACTCAGAGGCCCTTTTGATGGACGCCGCCGCGGAGTCGAGGATACCATCGGGGCAAATCAGTTGTTCAATCTGTCCTTTCAGGGTCTCAAAGATTGCCAGTTCCAGCTCCGCCACAAGCACCTTCATCCCGTTGCAGCTCATGCCCTCAACGCCGGCGGAATGGCGGCAGTGGTAGTAGGAGGTTTTATTGCTTGTCCGGCTCAGGGCGTGGCGGCAGCAGCCGCAGAACACTTTACCTTTCAACGGATATTCGTGCGCTTTTTTGTTGGGCAGCTTGAAACGGGTCAGCTTTGCTTGTGCGGCGTCAAAAATCTCCTGATCCACGATGGCCGGATGATGGTCGGGGATGATGTACCATTTTTCCCTGTCTTTCTGGCGCACATGGTTTGAGCCGACCTCCACAACAGTCTTTTTCCCGATCACATAAGTGCCGGTGTAGCGTTCATCATCCAGCATCCGCAGAATCGTCGAGCTGTTCCAGACGCCATGTGTGCGGGAGATGTCGTGGGTATGATTGCCTCTGCCGGCCTTGTATTCTCCCGGCGTGGGGATGCGCTGGGCTGTCAGGTGGCGAGCAATCGCCGCCGCGCTGTTCCCATCCGCCGCAAGCTGAAATATCTGCCGCACAACCTCCGCAGGCTCCGTATCCGGCTCTATGCGGCCATCGGCGCTTTTCTGATACCCATAGGGGCATATTTTGCTCTGATACTCGCCGCGCTCCATTTTGGCATACTTGGCGCTGCGGGTCTTAACGGACATATCCCGGCTGTAGTATTCGTTGATGAGATACTTGAAAGCCACATCCATACCGCCCGTATCGCCCTTAAACCGGCTGGAATCAAAGCTGTCGCTGACGGAGATAAAGCGAGTGTGAAACAGGGGGAACACGCGCTCAATGAAATAGCCGGTCTCCAGACTGTTGCGCCCGAAACGGGAAAAGTCTTTGACGATGATGCAGTCCACCTTGTTCGCCCGCACCAGCTCTAAAAGCTCCTGTATGGCGGGGCGCTCAAAGTTCGTCCCGCTATAACCGTTGTCCACAAACTCGCGGACCTCGGCATTTTCCGCCTCCGGCATGGAGAGGGCAAACTCGTTCAGGATCATCCTCTGATTTTCAATGCTCAGGCTGTCATACTTGCTGTCCTCAAGGGAGAGCCGTATGTATAGGGCGATGATATATTTCTGCATGGCTATTCCTCCCTCCCTTGAAATCGAAATGTCACGCGCACTTCCTTGTCCAGCGTGACCTCTACACGCTCCACCAGCCGGTCAATCAGCTCTTGCGCCATTTCCGGCTTCTGTGCCAGCAGATCGGCGTCTTTGCAAAGGCTGCGGTGGCGCTGGGCATCCTGCTCCATGCTCTTTATAGCCTTATCCAGAGCGGCGATTTTGGTCTCCTGTGCTGTGATGTTTTCTTCATATTGCGTCTTGAACAGGAAATAATCGTCCTTGTCGATGATACCCTGCACAAAGTCCTCATACAGCCCGCGAATACGGCTGCGGAGGTTTTGTATTTCCAGCTCATGCTCTTTCTTCTCCGCAGAGAGTGCAAGGCGTTCTTCTGCGTGTGCATCAGCGGACTGCATCAGGGCGCTGGCCTCCAGTTCGGCGCTCATTTCCCGGCGCATGGCGTCCATAATCGTGGGAATCAGCCTGTCCTCGCGGATCAGTACACCCTTGCAGAGCTTGTCATCGTGGGCGACGCGGCTGGGCGTCAGGCAGTGGAACAGGTACACATCATCACCCTTTTTGCGGGAGTTGCGCTGGCGATGCAGGGCCTTTCCGCACTGCGCGCAGAAGATTTTCCCTTTCAGGGGATTGGGCGTATAGGGCGTGACCTGACGCTTTTTCGCGGCCTCGGCGGTTTGGTCGAGAATGGCCTGCACCTTATCGAACAGCTCATGGGAGATGATCGCCTCATGGGTGCCGCGGACGGTAATCAGATTGTCCTCGCCGGCCTGCACCTGCCGGTGGTCAACCGTTTTTGTGTGGCCCTGCACCAAATCGCCGGTATAGGTCTCACAGCGCAAAATCTTCGCCACCGTCCTTGTCTGCCAATTCCCGCTGCCCAGCAGGTTTTCATGGGTGATCTGCCCAATGGACTTTTTGTAATGGCTGGGGGAAAGGGTCTTTGCCTCGTTGAGCCGGACGGCGATGGTGTTCAGCCCCGCGCCCTGTTCGGCCCACTCAAATATCTGGCGGACAACAGGGGCGGTCACAGGGTCAACAACAAGCTGGTGGCAGTTGTCCGGCGCTTTCAGATAGCCATAGGGCGTCCTTGCGCCAATATATTCGCCGTCCTTCATGGCCTGCCGCTGCTGGGCCTTGATTTTGCGCCCGATGTCCAATGCGTAGGCTTCATTTATCATGTTTTTCAGCGGCAGGATGATACCGGCGTGAACATCGTTGGGATTGGCGGAATCGTATTGGTCGGTGACGGCGATAAAGCGCACCTTGTGCTGGGGGAAATACTGCTCGATGTAGTAGCCGGTATCAATGGAATTGCGGCCCAGGCGGGAGAGGTCTTTCACGATGACACAGTTCACATGGCCGGCCTCAATGTCGGAAAGCATCTGCTGAAAGCCCGGACGGTGAAAGTTCGTACCTGTGGCCCCGTTGTCGATGTAGGTGTTATAGACGAACATCTCCGGCTGGCCCTCCAGATAGTGATCGAGAATGAGCTGCTGGGTTTCAATGGAGATGCTGTTGGTGCGCGTATCCTCAACGGAAAGGCGGATATACAGCGCGGCGCGGATGGTCGGCTCCTGCATCACTGTAACTGCTGCCTGTTCCTGATTTTTTCTGCTTTTTCGTGCCATTTTTTACCCTGCCTTTCTCAGTTGTACCTGTTCGGCCATGGCTTTGGCCTTTTGGTACTCGTCCTCATAGTTGAATCTGATTGCCAGCTCATCCTTGCCATATACGGTAATCGTCTGAATGAGCTGCACCACCGCTTTCCGATCCAGCGTATCCAGCGTGGCAAACTTCGTGAAGTGGCGAATCCAGCGGTTGCGCTCACTGCGGTTTTCCATCACATCGCGTATCTTTTCCTGCAAATCGCGGTTTGCCTCCCGAAGCTGTTCGGCCTGCTTGGTGTACTTGTTCTTATAGGAAACAAATTCCTCCCTGGTAATCATGCCCTGTACCATACTTTCGTATAGCCGCGCCTTATACTCCAGGGCGAGGGCGATCTGTTTTTCATTCTCCGTCACTTGGGAGGTGTACTCATCGGCAAGCTGGCGGTTAATTTTTATCTGATCCACGCCGGAGAGGACCGCGCCCAGAGAAACAACATTGTCGATCTGTCCTTTCAGGACATTGCGGATGTTCTCAGCCAGGACGCTCTCTTTCAGCATAACAGGGTGGGCACAGCCCTTTTTCTTCCCTGTAGGGCAGTAATAGTAGTGGTACTCCTTGCCCTTGATACGGTTGGTCTTGCGCGTCATGCGAGCGCCGCAGCAGCCGCAGATAAGAACGCCGGAAAACAGATAGACGGCTTTCTGATCGGGCGCTGCCCGCGTATCCAGATGCCGGATGCGCTGTACAAGGTCGAAGTCCTGCCGGTCAATGATGGCCTCATGCGCGTCAGGTATCCGTATCCAGTCAGAGGACGGGTGAAGCTCCACCTCTTTCAGCTTGTAATGGGGCGTCCCGCGCTTGCCCTGCACCAAAACGCCGGTATAAGTCTCGTCCTCCAAAATGCGAATGATCGTGGTGGCGGACCACCGGCACTCCTCTTTGTCCGCATAGCCGCCCTTTGCGTAGGGCAGGCCCTTGTTTTTCTTATAGGCCAGCGGGGAGAGGACGCACATACGGTTCAGCTCATTTGCGATATTATTGGCGCTGCTGCCCTCCAAACGCATACGGAAGATGGCGCGGACAATGTTGGCAGCATAGGGGTCAATGGTGAGCCGGTTGCGGTTATCCTCGGATTTCAGATAGCCGTACACCGTAAACGCGCCTACAAAGTCGCCGTTCCTGCGCTTGATGTCCAGGGCGCTGCGGGTCTTGATGGAAATGTCCCGGCAGTAGGCTTCGTTCATGATGTTCTTGACGGAAACGGTCAGATCGTCGCCGCTGCCATCGTTGGCGGTGTCCAGGGCGTCGTTGATAGCGATGAAACGCACCCCATAAGCGGGGAACACCCGCCGAAGATAGCGCCCTGTCTCAATGTACTCGCGGCCAAGGCGCGAGAGGTCCTTGACGATGACGCAGTTGATTTTGCCGCCAGTGATGTCCTGCATCATTTCCTTGAACGCTGGCCGGTCAAAAATGATACCGCTGTAACCGTCGTCAATCTTCTCGGACACGATCTCAATGTCCGGGTTGCGGGATACAAAGTTTTCGATGAGCTTGCGCTGGTTGCCTACGCTGTCGCTCTCGCTGGTCTTATCATCCGTATAGGAAAGCCGGATGTACGCTGTCGCCTGAAATTTAGGCATGAAAAAACACACTCCTTTCTTCCAGAATTACCCCGCAAAAAGAGTGCATTTGAGAGTTTGAGCTATTCAATTCCTTTTCCGCTTCTCAGTATACGGTACTCTTTTGAAAAAAGCGAGGATGTCAAACCTACCGGATCAGCCCTTGCAGCCGTTCCTCAATAGTCACGCCATCCGAGGCAAAGCTGGCGCGAATGGTGAAGTCCCCACACCTGAAACAGTAGGGGTTTTTGATCTGGCGCACAAACTCCGCTATGCGCTCCTCTTTTGGCAGCTCCTTACTGACGGATACAGCACGAATATCCACCAGCTCATCTTTCTCATGATCTAAACTCATAAAGCCCTCCTTTCGGCGTGTTTCTGTTCACAGACACAACAATAGGCTGAGGTCGATCAGCCCTGCCCATTCTCTATCTTTGCAGCGTATGACCTCAGCCCATGACTTCTGCCTGTGAGCAAGCTCAGTGAGAAGTGTGATTGGTTTTCTTGTTGTGCTTATTGTTGGTGCGGCGCATCTTGCGCCGATACCCCGGCTTGTGCATCCGCGCCGCGACCAGCTCCCCGCGCTCGATCTCGCGGAGGGCGGCGTCCTGACTGCCGGTTTTCTGGAAGTCCTTGTATTTGTTCATGGCGTCCTCCTCAGAATTTCAGGGGCAGGGCGTTGGCCCTGCTGGTGCCGTTGTAGATGTTCCAGACTTCAAAGATGTACCTCTGCGGGGCGGGGAGGGAATCGCCGGCAGCTTTGGCCCTGCGGTAGATGTGCATGGGGTCATAGCGGCGGCACCGGCTGACAAGGCGCTTGGGGTCGTACTCGTCATGGTAGAGCTTGATAAATTCCGTCACGCCCTGAATGGTCTCGGCCCGGAGGGAGTCCTTGTGGCCGTCCCATGCGGCGGCGATAACGCGCAGGGCCTCCGTATAGAGGTCAGCGCCCGCCGACATAAACTCCCCGTAGGCGGCGGCAACACAGCCGATACGGTTCAGCCCTCTGGACTGATTGAAAGAGAGATGCAGGCTGGCGCTCTCCGTAGCCTCCACAAAGGCAATCGCATCAGGATCGCCGCCGAACACCAGCGCCCGGATTTTGGAGCCGGGGTAGACCTTGGCAGAAATGCCGGTCTGCTCCGCAAAGAGTACAGCCTCGTCCTGCTCGGTAAGGCCGGTGTAAACTTTGCAGAGAATGGGCAGGTCCCGCCCGCCGTTGAGCATTTTCCGGGCGGCGATGGTGTGCTGACCATCGAACACATAAAACCGGCCATCGCGGGCGCTGACCTTTGGCTCGTTAGCCACTCGCTCATCAAAGTTCTCCGCGATCTCCCGCACCCTGCGGCTGTTGAGTTCCCGCTGATAGGTATCGCGGGTGACAGACAGATCAGAGCTTGAGATAAACATGACCTCATACGATTTTTCGAGCCTCTTTGTCCCATTCATATCGGGTGCCTCCTTCAATGTGTAAAATGTATTGTTTCAGGTCGTACAGGGTGGAAATGACCTGCTGGCGGTAACTCTCGTTGGAGATAAGCTGCGGCCACTCAGTAAAGGTGTTGTCAAAGTTTTGCAGCACCCGCGTGACTTTCCACTCAAACTGCTGCACAGCATCCTGGGCCGTCATGCGGCGTTCTTCCTCCTCTGGAGCGCCCGCGGCCTCTTTCATTTCCTGGATCAGCCGTTTCCGCTCCTCCGGGGGAGCCTTGGCGATGGCCCGCATCTCTTTCTGGGTCGGCTTGACCTTGCCGGAGAGGACCTCCTGCCGAAAGCCGGGGGATACTTCCTCGGCGGCGGTTACACCGCGTGAATACCGGCCATATCTTTTTACAGTTGCTTCGCTGATGTCAGCCTCTTGTGCAATACGCTTTCGGGCTTGATTTTGGTGGGGGTCACTTTGACCCCCACCACTTTCGCCAGATGAAGTGTACTGATTCCCCCGAAAACCATCTACCATTTTTTCAGCTTCAAACCGATCCCCAATTAAAACCTGTTTCTGAATTGGAGTAAGATTTCTGCGCCCAAGCTGGTTTTTACAAATCCAAGCCAGGGCCTCATAGCGGTTGTCAAAGTCCTTTTCGTGGACGGTAAAGACGATCTCAGGGTGTTCCTGCACGATTTTATAGCGGTTGTGGCCGTCCACAATCGTGCCGTTCCAGACGATGAGCGGCATGAGGACAACACCCTCGGAGATGATGTTTTCCGCAAGCTGCTGGTATTCGTCCTCGGTCAGCGGCGGTATCTTGCTCTCAAACTCCGGGTCAATCTGCAAAACAGGATTGGGCTTTGTACTCATGGGGCCTCTACCTCCGTAGGCAGGTAATCGTCCTCGCCCAGATAGAGGCTTACCCGCAGGGCGGCGTCGATCTCCGCCATCTGCTCATCGGTGAGCTTGCCGACACGCTCCCGCAGGCGGCGCTTGTCCACTGTGCGGATGGTCTCAAGCTGGAATTGGGACTGTCCCGGCAGGCCCTCGATGTTGTCCAACGTTACATGGGTGGGCTGGCCGGGCTTTTTGAAGATGCGCCGGGTGGCCGCTGTGACAATGACCGTAGGAGAAAAATAATTGCCCTGGTCGTTCTGAAGAATGAGGACAGGCCGGACGCCGCCCTGCTCATGGCCGAATATGGGGTTGAGATCGGCGTAGTAGATTTCGCCGCGATAGTAGTCGTGATAGTTCTGTTCCATAGTGCTGCGCTCCTTTTCCAGATATGTAGACAGCAGCCGCCATCGTGTCGGGAAGTTCCCCGTCTGATGCGGCTGCCGATTGTTTGCTGTAATCTCTTGATCCCCATTTGTCCCCGACACCCCGGAATCATAGGAAGTCATCAGGCGGCGGCTTGCGATGCCGCTCCATAGGAATCTAACCTCCCCGCCTTCCTTGTGGCCGGGCCGCGAGTTACGGAAGTATCATTGTCTCTGTGCGCTGTTATCGCCCGGACGGGAGCAGCCCATCCTTTGCAGGCGGAGGAGGTCGCTCGCCCTTTCGGGGTCGTGGCGCTCCAACCTGTTTGGCTTTGCCTCTCGGCGTACACACAGGAATGTACCTGATGAATGCCTATTCACTTTTCAAAGTTCCACACCAGCGGGTCGCCCCGGCTGATGATTTCATTTTAGAAGATTTGGGGGCAAATTCAGACGCCCCCGCAGGCACCCTTTGTCTATCTCATAGGCACCATGCCTATAACTTTTGCCGCAGCGCAGTGAGCTGTCCGATGATGCCGTCCAGCTCGGCGGCATGGTTTGAGTTGCTGCCTTTGAGCAGATAATCCGTACTGACGCCCAGCGCCTCCGAAAAATCCACCAGCAGGTCGATGGAGCAGCACCGCTCCCCGCACTCCAGGTGGCTGATGTGCTTTCTCTCAACGGATACCTTGTCCGCAAGCGCCTGTTGGGTCAGCCCCGCCGTCTTTCTGGCAAGCTGCAACCGCTTACCAAAGTCTTTTGGATTGAAATACATAAAAAAGCCCTTTCCCGACCAAGCCGGAAAAGAGCCATAAAATCAGCGTATGAAACAGGTAATCAGAGCAAACGAAAAAAGCGGCGATGAACAGCGGCATACGAAGGTATGCCGAGCTGTTTCATACGCCGCTTGATAGCTTAACGCAAGGCCGCGTTTACTCCGCTTGATCGTTTATGAATTGTTGATTTCAGATATTCAGTTTTTCTTTCCCGCCCTGCGGCAGCACCGCCTGCGGAAGTAGCCCAGGTTGTAGGTCGTTACCGCCTTGCAGTTTGGGCATTTCACTTTGAAGTGGCCGGAGCAGTCTGAGAACAGGGAGGCGATATAGCGCCCGCAGTGGGGGCATTTCAGCTCCCGTTCCTGCAAATCAAGGCTTTCCGTATAGGAGAGGTTGACCTTGGCCCGCACCTCCGGCGTCATGGGCTTCATGCGGTAAGTCCGTACTTCTGCTTGCTGTACCATTTTCGCCCCCTTAAAAGGCCAGCTCAGAATCCAGATACTCGGATATGTCCCGCTGTTCGGTCATACCGAGGGTTTTGAGCCGGATGAGCAGGGCGGTAAAGGTCACACCCATGCAGTCGGCCATCTTCTGAATGCCGAGCTTGTCCTCGCCCCGCATAGCCCAGCTCCCGTATATGGGGATCGGCGCACCGCTGTGAAAGCGTTTCAGCAGCCGCTCCACAAGGAATCTCGGCATCAGTAGAACAGAGGCCATGCGGTCTGTCTGCGTTTCACACACATTCAGGTGTTCCCGCAGCTCGTCAATGTTGTAGGTCCGCTCACTGTCAAAGTAGCGGTTGAAACATGGACCCGCCGCCGTAGGGGACATCCGCTCAAAAATCACATGGGCGGCTTCGTGCGCCAGCGTAAACCGGCGCTGTCCGCTTTTGTCGGCCTGGAGCAGAAAGCGGTCAATGACTACGGTGCCCTTGGGGAATACCACGCTCCGCCGTTCTCCGTCCTCCCATACTGCCAGCGGATACGCGCCGTCTGACACAAAGCCGATCTTGTCCCGATCTTCCTCCGCAATGCCGGCATAGACAACTGGCAGATGGAGATAGTCTGTGATAAAGCCCTCAATGTCGATGCAGTTGGGCAGGGGCTTTCGTTTCCCGATAAATCGCCGGATCAGGCTTTCGCCTACTTCCTCGATTTCTGCGTTGGTAACTAAGGTTCTCATTTGTCGTGCCTGTCCTCCTATGCAACAAAAACATACCACTGCCGGCCCGATTGGTAGAGATACTTTTCCATCCCCTCGATCAGCACCGTATAGCGGATGCCCTCAAAAGACAGATCAGGGCTGCGGCAGGTATGCAGGACCCGCTCAATGTCCCACACGCGCCCATCCTCCCACCTGACCTTTTGTGGGCAGATGATCCCGTCCGGCTCAGTGGAACACTGAACGGACACATTTACCCTGTTCATCTCAATCAACCCCTTTCAGGCAAAACAGCTCACAGCGCCTTGATGATAAACCTTGCCACACCCTGAATGACAACATCCCTGACATAGATCGCCTCCATGCCGTCATTCTCAGGGATGAGCTTGCAGCACTTCCGCTTTTTATCGTAGCCCAGCCGTTTCAGGGTGTTGGCGTTTTCATGGAGTGCGACTACGATCTCGCCCGGTTCCGCGTCGCACCGCTTCTCCACCACCACCAAATCGCCGGACTCTATCCCGGCGTTTATCATGGAGTCGCCGGTAGTCCGGATGATGTAGAAGTCGCCGGAGCCGAAAATGGCGGTTGGCAGCTTCGCATATTCGTCTGCGGATGCCTCCACCGTTTCTAAAGGCCCGCAGGGGATAGCGCCGGTAAATATCTCCGCGCGGGAGGTGGGCGACAGACGGCGGATTTTTTCGGTCTCGATGCTTTTCCCGTCATAGTCGATCTGACCTTTCTCGCTCATCTCGACAAGATAGCGGTGAGCGGTCCCCTTGGCGATGCCTACGGCCTTGCCGATCTCCGCTGTGCTGGGGGAGCGCCCCTCCTCGAAGTAGAAATCCTCCGCAAATGCCTGTATGCGCTTCATCAATTCCGGGTCCTTGTGACGCATAGAGCTTCCTCCGTTCTATCCGATACGACTTGTCCTTGATAGAAAGAGTATAGCATGGCCGGATACGAAAGGCAATAGAGCAAAAGGGAGGTGGACATCTGAGTGTCCACCTCCTGAGAAGTTTTTTATGATGTATGATTTTCGACCTATTTTGGAAACGCGGATGCACGACACAATCCCGCTGACCGAGAAACAGTTCATGAGGTTCCCTAAACAGACCCAACGGCCTCTTTTCCGGCCTTCAAGCACAGTTTGAAGCTCAAGCAGATTAGCGGAGCGGCTGTTATTCAACAAAGACAAACTTTTCCATGATAGCCTTGAAACCCTCAACGGCCTTTTCCGAGCCGAGTATCCGCATCTTTCCTCCAGAGGCAAACACCCAGCCATAGAAGTTATTGCTCAGAGCAACGGTGGCCGTCACCTTGAAATGCTCCCTGTCAACGATCTGGACAGAAACATTCTCTCCGAAACGGTCAATGATGCTGCCCATAAGCGCGTTCTCGCACAGCAGCTCCACCTTGGCCTCCTCACCGAGATACATGGAAAAGGTCTGCCCAAAGTAGTCTGAGATGGTGAAGTCCGCAGGGCGTTTCCGCGCCGGTTCCTCCGTCACTGTCAGTTGGCTGATCCTGTCCACCCGATAGGTTGCTACCAGTTTCCGCTCCTCAGAGTAACCCACCATGTAATATTGGTCGTTGTTCCAGAGCATAGCATAGGGAGATACGGTGTAGAGCTGCCCACCATGCCGGTGGACTTTCTTCTTCTCCGGCGTATAGTCGAAGTATTGGAAAGTGACCTTCTTCCGCTCGATGATGGCGGTGTAGAGGTGGTCTACGATCAGGATAACGGATTCATTGGTCGCCTTGGAGCGGTGGTCTATGTAGAGCTGGCGCTTCAAGAGCTGTTTCTGCTGCGGCTCTATGAACACGCCCAGCTTGCGGATCAGCGCCTTGCTCTTTTGGGGCGTGATAAATCGGGAGGACTGAACGGCGTCGATGAGCAGCTTGACCTCCGCAGTGTCAAAGTGGCGGGTGCCGATGAAATACTGATTCTGCACCCTGCGGTCTATGATGATGTCCACGCCCAGCTCGATAAGCTGATCTATGTCGGCCTTGATGGTGCGGGAGTCAGGGCGGGAGAGGCCGCAGGATTGCAGATGGTCTTTGAGCTGTTCCAATGAAACAGTGTGCGCCTCGTCGGTATGATCCCAAAGATGCTTGAAAATCAAAAGAATGCGGCTTTTTAATCTCATAGGCTAAGCCCGAATATCCACCGATGTTTCAACCGGCGCAGAGGCCGGAGCAGCTTTCATTTCCGCGCGAGCTTCCCGAAATGCCTGTAAGTAAATAGAAGCTGTTTCGTCAAAGAATTTATGTTCTTCTTTAGTCTGTATACCCGTCCAGCCTCCGCCAAGGCTGTTGTAGCTTGCGATATTCTCGCCGTTAGGAGCATATATCTCCGCGGCCTGTTGGACGGAACTGATTTTAAGGTTTGCGGAACAGCCTCCCGACAGTTTTTCCAGCATCTTTTCCAATGCTTGCAGCATCGGGTGAGGTTCTTTTAATGCTGCTTGGATAGCAGACATTACCTGGTTTTTCGGCCCGGAGCGGTCAGGGGAAACATACTGCTTCATATGTGAAAGCCGCATTTGGGTAAAACCTGCTGACATATATTCGCCTCGCTTGGCATCTTCCTTTGCGTATGACTTTATACGCTCAATAAAGCCATCGGTCATGGCGCTCTTTGCGGTCTTTGCGGTGCCCTGGGCTTTAGAGCTTTTCCCCCATATGACCGGCGTGCCAGCCCTATTTGACAAAGAATCTATCATAGTCTTTCCCTCTTACTACGCGGACGTCAAATGAATTTGAAGAACAGAACTTACTCTGCACCGTTGCTAACGCTCTGTTTGAACGTGTTCCATATCCCGTCATAAATGGACTGAAACAGCGATTCCCGCTGAACGGTGCCGCTGGCCGCTGTCTCCTGATCTTCAAAGTGAATTTCTTCCCCCTCCTCGACACAGCCCCGCCGCTTCAACTCGGCCAGGATGCTGGAGGCCCCTTTTTGAAACGTGGATGTTATGCTATGGGCGGAGGAAAGAGCGCGGTCAATTTCACCGTAAATATCGTCTGCGGAGGTGTCGATCTGCCAATGGGTATCATTCGCGTCGTTCCCCGCCCACTCTGCGGCCATTCTGTAAGCCTTGCCCATGTAGCCCTCCTGGGTGGGGTTATGATCCGATACCCGGTTCAGCTCCGCCGCGCCCTGCTGCATAAATTGCTCACGCGCCGCCCTGGTAGCGTCCAGCAGCTTGGATACGTCCTCCAGCTTCATCTGCTCCGGCAAAGCCTTGTTGCCGTCCAGCATATCCTGATATTCTTGAATGGTTTGGTCAAAGGCGGAGAGCTGATCCCGGTATTCCATCAAAGACGCTTCGTGTTGCTGGCTCAAATACGCGCCGACTTTACACTGGTTTAAGTAGAAGTGCAGCAGGCCCTCCGGCATTTCCTCCAGAGCGGAATTTTTCTTGCCCTCTGTGGCCTCCGCCGACAGCTCCAACGTATCAAACCGGGTTTTCATATCCTTTGCCTGATTTTTCGCGTTCAACAGATTTTCGGACAGACGGTGCAGCGTGTCATTGATCGGCGGCTGAACAAGTTTCTGCCCCAGCGGTTTGTTCTGCTGGAAGATACTGTTCTGATGAAAAAGATTTGCAAAGTTTGTCACATTCATATTTACCTACTCCGTTTCTGCCCTACGCCTTTACATCAAAATTTGCGGGTGCATCCCCGCTCACCGCCGGAGCCGTCGTCTGCTGGGTAGTAGTCATTTCTGCACGAGCAGCATCAAAGGCTTGCTTATAAATCATGGCTGATTCCTGAAGAAATTTTGATTCTGCCTGTGTTTGCTGGAACGTCCATCCACCACCATGGCTGTTATAGCTGGCAATCATCTCACCGTCAGATGAGTATATCTCAGCCGTCTGCCCCGTTGAATTGTGATGAACTTTCCCTGAACAGTTTCCTGACATTCCGCTCATAGTTACAAAGGTTTGCTTATCTGAATTTTTTTGAACCTTTGCGCTAATCCCAAGCATCCTGTCAAGAAACTTTAGAAGTGCGTCTTCCTCCTCTTGCCTCCCTAACCCTTGAAGTACCTGATTGGCTTGCGCCATTCCAGAACGATCAGGAGAAACATATTGGCTCATTTGGCTACGCTGAAACTGGATAGCTTCTTTATCCATGTAGATGCCTTTCTGGGCATCCTTCTTGGCGTACTCCTTAAGCTGTTCAACATAGCTATCGGTCATCGCATTTTTTGCGGTTACATTTGCCTTTTGCTGAATTTGTGGAGTTTCTCCCCATTTAGTTGCTTCACTGGCTTTAGAATTGCCAAACCTGGATGCCATTCTGCTGGTAGTTCCGTAAGAGTCGGAAATGCTGTTGAGTGTCATAGTGATACCTCCATTCTGTGCTTGATAACGTTACTATAGCGCCCTAATATATTCTGATTGCTGAGATAGCGGTCTTTTGCACAATGCGAAAAGGCGCATTATACCTGCGGCAAACCGCAGGCATAATGCGCCCGGTAAAGCAATATTTTCAGCGGCAGGACAGCACAAAAGGACAGACTTACCTTATCTGTCTGTCTGTCTGTCTGTCTGTCTGTCTGTCTGTCGTAAGTATATTGTGGTGGTCATAGCTTGTCAAGCCCTTTCTAAAACTTCTATTATTTATATCGGCATATTGCGGTCAAAAATTAAGGGGGAGTAAATGAACAGCTTTAACCACCTTGATTTTAGCAGAAATTTGTTTGTTACGCAAAGGGGACGATAAGTACAAAGACCTGGCAAGCTGGGCATCTGTATATACAGATGCGGAAAATCGGAGATTTCTGCCGGAGCAGAAATCTCCGATTTAGCTTGTTGGTGGCTCCCGCCCCCAAACCCCTATTTCGCAGATTGGCATCTGCGGCTACGCACCGTTCCGGCGCTATTTTACCTCGCGCTCTCGCGCTCGGCCTCTCTGACCTTCGTTTTCTCCTGTTCCTCCAGGCCCAGGATATACTCGACATTGGCCTTATGGACAAGCAGCTCCCGCATTTCTTTTTTTGCCTCGGCATACTCGGCATAGGCCGCTTTCTTCTGTGCCAGAAGTTCAGCGTATTCAGCGTTCAGACTTTTGACCGTAGGCAGCTTTTTTAGGCCCGCCTCGTCAAAGGCTTTTTTTGCCGCCTTGTGAATGATAATATCATCCTCATGCGCGGCGAGATATTTTTTGGAGTAACCCGCTTTCCGATAGCCGGCATACACCTCGCGGGTCTTGGCGTAGTTGATGATGTGCGTCCGCAGCGTGGCGATCTCCGCCATGCGCTTCTCGGCGGATTTTATTGTCGCACTCAATTCGCCCACCCGCACCGATGCCGCCGCAGACTTTTCGGCCAGCTCGTCAAAGGTGTCAAAATCATGCTGTTGGACATAGAGAACGGACTGCGCCATCTGTTTCAGGATACGGACAGAATCCCATTGTGAGTGCCGCCCGTTCAGCTTGTCCTCGATCTCCGTAATCAGCTTTGCCTTTTTTGGAGCAGTCAACCGGCGATTTTTCCTCGGTGTGTGTACCTTTGCGCCGGAGATCACCGCGAAAAGTTCTTTCTCGGTGTAGCCCTCGCCCAGCGAGTTCAGGCGGATATTCTTCTGGCCCGCTTTCATCAAAGTGATATTTTTCCCGCGCTTGATCTCATAGCCGGAGGCGGACAGCAGCTCCAGCAGGGTGTCCATGCTGTGTGGCTTTTTAGCAAGCGCCTCGTCTATGAGGATACGCACTTCCTCCCAATGGGAGAGCTTGGCCCGACTGCCCAGCCACTTGTTATAGCTCATGCCCTGGCGCTTCGGATTCTCAATCACAGACAACCGATGCTCCATGCAGATGAGGTCGCTCAGTTCGCGGACAGCCCTGCCACTGCGGTGGAAATCCCGAAACTTGCCGGTGCAGTCCAGCTTGGTCGAGTTCCAGTACACATGATTGTGAATGTGCTTTTTGTCCACATGGGTACAGATAATAAAGGCGTGTTCGCCCTTGGTAAAGCGCATGGCAAACTCATAGCCGATGCGGTTGGCCTCCTCCGGCGTGATCTCTCCCGGCTTAAAGGACTGCCGTATCTGATAGGCGATCACATCATTGTCCTGGGTCCGGCCTGTGAGTGTTAGATACCGCTTTTTAGAAAGCAGAAACTCAGAGTCGGCTGTTTGGGGGTCGCACTCATAGGAGGTAATGTACTCTCCGCCGTTTGTCTTTTCAGGATTTTCACCATAACCCATTCGGTCAGACAAACACTGTGCCAGTGTCTTGCCCTTGTTGATGTGCATGGGAATAATGCGCGTTGTCGCCAGAGGCATACCCCCTTTCAAATAATTTCATTGAGTGCCCCTGCTATGATTAACTCCGATTAGGGGTATCGGCAAGGATACTGCTGGGTATGAAAAGGGGGCGGCACCGTAAACAGTACCGCCTCAGCTTTTGTCCCAAACTTGTTTGAATTTTATAAAGCGCAAGTGTCTTTTAGATTGTTTTTCAACCTGCTTGCAGATTAGAACTCTATGACGAACTGGGATCTTACTTCTTTTTCTTATCATTGAATATTGCTACGATTACCCCTACACCTATCGCAAGCAAAGAGCAAAGCATAATCAGTCCAAAGTTTGGAATCATTTCTATCTCCTCCCCAAATAGTAAATTGCCAGTATATTTGCTTACCCAGGAAATCAAGTATAGCATATTTTTACATTACTGTCCAGTCACGCGTCTTTGGGACATTTCGTTCCCATTGGTAATTCCAATATTTATCAAGCCGAAAGTTACGGTTTTTTCTTGCTCTCAATAGCTTGAATAGTACAAGCAAAACCTGCAATCGTTGCAAATAGAGTTGCGCCGCCCATAGCCTCATTCATACCTGCTCCCATAGCAAAGCCGATAACAGCAGCGACTATAATTATAACAATGGAAATAACAGTCCTCATGTTTGAAGCCTCCATAAAATCCGTTTTATCCGCTTACTGAGAAATAAAGCATAGCATATTTTTTTGCTATTGTCTATTACTATAGAGCAAAAATGACCGAAGCATGGCTTGTCAGGGAGCGATGCAGTACCGCTCCCCGGCAGCCATAACTCCAGCGGAGTCACCATCTATCTGTGATGTCAAAACTGATACAGAAGCAGATACTGTGTCTCGTTGTCCTTGGCTTTGGCGCGGATGCTGATGGTGTTGTTATCCTCCCAGACAATGCCGCTCTCCTGGAGGTTCTCATAGCCCTCCCGATCAAAGGCGAAGAAAATCATCTGCTCTAAATCAATGGCGCCAAGCTGTGAGAGACCCAGGCTATCAGACTCTCGGTCTATGACGTAATACAGCATCTTAGTGCCGGAGGGATTGAGGGAGAAATTCATTTTCTTTTCAAAGGTGAAATTTTCCAGCACTGTTGTTACTCCAGTAGTCAGATCAATGAGACAAGCGGAGCCGTCCTGACCGATCTCCATACATATGCCTCCATAGAACGGTACAATGCCGTAGGGGTGTTTGTCCTGGTGATAGAGGGGAGACTGAGCCAGGGTCTGAACCGCTTGGCCGGAGGGGATATTATACACCCAGCAAGCGATGGCCTCTTGATCGAAATTCTCGTTGTAAGTATAGACATTGAGGATTAAAGTGTCATCGTCTACAAAGATTGCCATGTCCGCTCCTACGCCGCCCAGGTCTTTCACGTCGGTTAGTGTCCCGGCCTCCCGGTCATACAACCACTCCCGGCCATTGGGAAACTCTGCACTGGCTTGACCAGTAATCAAGGCCCGACTGGCACAGGGAGACCAAATGGAGCCATCGGACTCCTCCAGCACAGCGGGGTCCACACCGGCGAACAACTCCTCTGCCTCGCCAGTATTCAAGTGATAGAGCAGGGAGGTCTCGGTGCGTTCCATCTGCCACCCCTGGGTCACAGTGAGAAGGAGGGCGTCGGTGCGTCCAGCAAAGGCTCTGACAGCCCACTGATCCTCCGGCTGGGTGTCTGCGCCCTGGGGAGAACCCTTGAAGGGGTACAGCATCCCATTTCGGACATACCAGTATAGCTCACCCTGGTAGTGGACACCGCCATAGTTTACATCCAACTGCTCGGTATGGAGTTCTACCTCCAACGGAATCAACTCATTGTCCTTTACTTCCCAGAATTTTGCGTCCAGGAGAGTCCTGCCATCCTCACTCCAAATAAAATCGTTGAGCAAGTCGCCGGATAGACCGTATTGGTGATCCATTTCGATATACTTGGCTTTTACCAGTTGGCCGATGTCCGCTTGGGTGATATTAGGTTCTTCGGGCGGAACACTGGTGCTGGGACTGGGTATCTGCTCTTTTTCCTCCATGTGGAAGAAAGCAAGCACTGCCGCGCGCAATTCAGGGCTGGCTGCCAAGGCAACAGTACCAAGGCAGGTCAGTGTCATAACCGCCGCCAGTGCGTAGGCAAAGACCCGGCGTGTCGAAATGTACCGTTTCTGAGGCGTTTTCATATTCATGATATGCTCCTTTATTTCATTATTAGGAGTGATTTCATTCAACGCATCCCGATAGTCATTGATGTTCAATTCGATCCCTCCAATTCGATTTTCAAAAGTTCATGTCCCCGTTTCAACCGCATTTTTACTGCCGATTGCCCCAGTTTCAAGATTTCAGCAATCTCCGCCACTGAGTACCCTTCGTAGTAGTAGAGATGAATCGGCAGCTTGTACTTCTCTGGCAGAGCTATGACGGCATTCAATGCCTCCAGTTTCTCCGGGGCAATAGCGGGGATGGTTTCGTCCAACTGCGTCACACGTTTCCGCCAGAAGCCCTTCAGTTGGTTTCTGCAAAGGTTAGCAGCAACTTGGAGAAGCCATCGCTTCTTGTGGTTCTCATCAGCAAAAGCGGGGGCATGGTACAGCAATCGGCAAAAGGTTTCCTGGGTAATGTCCTCCGCATCAGCGTACCGGCCCATAAAGGTCATAGCCAGACGGTAGACTGCTGTTCCATAAGCATCATAGGCATCCTCCAACTGTTGGGCGGTGATGGTTTGTTCCATTACCATTACTTGACCTCCTTTCACCAATAAAACAATCATGGACGGGGGTTGGTCACAAATTTTTTGAAAAAATTTATCTGTTTTTATTATCCCATAAAATGGAAGCAATGTGAATCATAAAGGATACCACCGGGCATGAAAAGGGGCGGCACTTTGAAAAGCGCCGCTCCCAGCTTTGGGTCCCAAGTCACATTTTTAATCTTCACTATTATTTTTTGTTATTTCTGATAAAGACAGTTGTAACTGGTACACATTTTCCTTGCCATCCCTATCTTTCGTAGTAAGCTCAAAATAGAGAATGTTTTTCAAATCACTTGTATCATCAATCTTTATTCTTCTAATTGCGCTGTCCCCCGATATTTGCCCTAAGTCACTGGAAACATTGACCGTATCTCCCGTCGTGTCTACCACATTATTAGAAAGAATAACATCCTTTTTGTCGCCAGACATAATGTAAAATGTGGTGGAGTACGATGTAATGTTATTGAAAAAATCATCAGTTACTTTCAAGTCACCGCCAGTAAAGATTTCCTCTGTACCATTCAGAACAATAATGCCATTTGAAATTGAAAGCTGTTCATTCTCCCCACTGAAAGAATACACTGTTAGCTGTTCCTGTTCTACCTTTTCACATCCAACCAATGCCAACATAAGGATTGCCAGAAAGACCAACACTTTCGATTTTATCATATTCAATGCCTCCCACTTTCTAAGTTGTCAATAGGCATTAGGTATATTACATTCCTGCCCAACAAACCACCCCAGCTTTGGGACATTTTTCTCAAAGTCGCATTTTTAATCTTCATCCTCGATATATTCAAGAATATCCCCAGGTTGGCACTTTAGAACTTTGCAGATTGCATCTAACGTACTGAACCGAACAGCTTTTACTTTTCCTGTTTTCAAGTAAGAGAGATTGACATTAGATATACCAACCTGGGCCGCCAAGTCATTAAGCCGCATTTTTCTGTCCGCCAGCACCCGGTCAAGCCGAATAATAATCATAGCGTATGATCCACCTCGTCCTGCAAATGCACCCCATAATGGATGATGTATGCAGCTACAATAAAAGCGATGCTGGGGATAAGCATATTAAACATAGTCTGCCCTGTAGAAATGGACATTCGGCCATTAGATACAAGGTTGATAAGCCAGCAAATCAACAGTTTGATAAATGGAACAAAAACAGCCACCGAAAATTGGAGTAACCCATAATAAAGCAAATAAGAGGAGTTTTGCTCTGTAAAAATTTCCCCTTTGTTTATATTGGCAAATACGCGGCTTAAAAACCAATAAGCAAAAATCATGGGGACAATATTGATGGCATACATGAAAGAAAGACCTAT
Organism: uncultured Oscillospiraceae bacterium; assembly: GCA_910588105.1. Classification (GTDB taxonomy): domain Bacteria; phylum Bacillota; class Clostridia; order Oscillospirales; family Oscillospiraceae; genus Enterenecus. The sequence goes on from CAJUQD010000017.1 coordinate 23,344, forward strand.
CTGAATTGTTGGGTCAATCTGGTCATTATCATTCGTCCATACATGAATATCATCCTCCGTATGGACAATCATACTGCGAGAATGTGAATTGTGATTTTCCTCTGCGCAAATTGCCCGTTCAAAGGTTCCTGTTTTTGTATGCAGGAAAAAAGTTTGACGCCCCATAAAACTGAGAACAGTACATAAGACATAGAAACAGATTGCAAAATAGCAAGCAAATTTCATTAACTGAGCGGCAGGTCTTGCAAACCGTTCATTTGCGAGTTTCTGAATGAATTTCATAGTTTATCACCTCGGTCTTATGATAGCAAAGAAATTCAAATTTGTCAATAATATTTTAATGTTTATCATTAAGCTATTACTGATTTATTTTATTGAAAGGAGAACTCACCATATTGCAAGACCTATGTTGATGATTTCCTTTCCCTGTCTCCGCGCATACTGCATCGTCTGATAGGCCCCGCCCTTATCTCGTTCAATGCAGCAGATCAACAAATCGGAACGGTCTACCATTTCGCGGTTCCTTGTCTGGATAGCCGACTTGAAATATCCGTCTGCGGCGGCTTGGCATACTTCGATCTCGTCATAGTAGCTCTCAAAAGAATCCTGATTGTTGACATACTCCGCCGTCAGATATGGGAGGACAAGAACAAGGGAGCTGTTGTCATCCCGCACAGTCCGTTTCAGGCGCAGGACGGTGGATGCCGCAAGCTGATCGAAGTCACCGTTTCGTCCAACGAGAAATTCTACATATTCTCTTTCGGCAAGCAGCTCTCGGATCAGCTTTTCCAGCCGGCGCTCGGCTCCCATAAAATCGTCAAGCTGCCTGTGGCCGAAAAAGCTCACTGTGTAAATCTCCATCATGGTAAACTCTCCATATAAGCATACAGGGGCATTTGCGGCAAAGCAAATGCCCCTGCTCTGTTTCCCGGCGCGTCTATCTCTTGAACTTCCTCTCATCGAGGCAACAGCGATCTGCTTTATGCGCCATCCCGTACAGGCAGGTAGTCATAAAGCTCTATCCAAAATCATTGTGTGTATAGCGGCCGGGGAAACATTCTGCTTGTTCGGTGTTTACCGCAAGCGACAAACACCCTCTGATATTATATCTTTGCTTACTAACTAAGTCAACATCTTTCCGTTTCATACGGATAGTTTCTCTTGAAAACAGTATAATATCAGCAGTGCTTGTAGGAAAGGAGAGCGCGGCTGATGAGCAAAGAAGTCTCTTTCAAGAACCATGACCGGTTTGTTCAGCTTGGAATTGCCATATCCACTTTGCGTAGGATGCGCGGCTTATCGCAGGAAAAGCTGGCGGAAAAGGCAGGGATCAGCCGTTCGCTGCTCAGTGCGATTGAAGCTCCCAATATTGCGAAAGCATTTTCGCTGGAAGTGTTCTATGACATAGCCGATGCGCTGGAGGTCGATCCGGCTGACCTTATTACCGCCTCGGTGTTTCCAGACCACATTATCAATAAGAAAAAGTAACAGGGAAAACGACGCCCCCAGTGGCAGGCCAGGGGCGTCGTTGTGTTTCCTGTCAGGCAATCGCGGCCAGCTTTTGCAAAATCGCGTTGGCGCACTGCCAAAGCTCCTGCTGCTGGCGCAGCATATCCTCCATATCCTCGGCGTAGATACGGCTGGTGGAATTGACGCGGCGGGCGACCTGATTGAGATTATTGCTGGAGCGCCGCAGGAGGGAGATCATCTCCCGCAGCTCCGGCAGCTCCAGCTTTATCACATAGCCGTCAATCGCCATCTTGCGGATATAGGCGCTGAGACTGACGATGCCGGACAGCTCCGCTTTCTGCTGCATCAGGTCGTATTCCTCCGGCGAAACACGAAACAGCACCGTCTTGTCCCTGCGATTTTTACCGCTCATGGCTCTTGTCCTTTCCAGCCTTTGCCGCCGGTTCCGGCAGGGGCTTTTGCAGCTTGCCCAGGATGGATTCCTTTTTCGGCTGCTCTTTCTCCCTGGCCTGTTCCTTGCGGAAGTGGCTCACGAACAGATCTGTCAGGCCGGAGTGCGCCCTGTCCACCACATAGTAAACGCTGTGGTCGTTCTCCCGCGAGCCGAAGCTGGCCTCCATGGGAACGGTCTGCGCCCACGCCCTGTTGTTGCGGGAAAACCGCTCATCCCAATCCTTGTGCTGGATGGTGGTAGCCAGCACAAACTGCACACGCTCCGGGCCGAACTTGCCCACTACCTCTTTGTAGATAGCGTCAGTATTCAGGCGGTTGTCGCTGTAATTGTCATTTATGGCTTTTTCCAGCGCCTCTTTGCAGGCAACATTCGCCTTGTAGGATGCGCGGAACACATCCAGCTCATTGTTCTCTCTGGCGTGTGCGCCGGACTGGAGATAGACCGGCGTGTGCAGCAGCGCATCCCGCTCATCCCGAATCGCATCGTCGGCCCTGTTTTCGATGACATCCCGCACATTGTCCATGTGGTTTGTCTCAGTTTTCTCCCACGCCTTGTAAACATCGGCCAGCGGGGAGGGAGATTTCAACAGGGCCGCAGCCTGCTCCGCAGGCAGGTCCAATTCTTCCATCGCCATCACGATGTCCTCCCGAACGGAGTATTCGTAGGCGTGGTCCAGCACCACCTCCGCGCCCTGGCTTTTCAGCCAGTCGCGGAAGGTGTTCTGCTCTGCCGCCATCTTCTCATAGAGGGCGGTGTTCAATTCCTCTCTGTTCATCAGCGTACCTCTCTTTCCTTGGTTTTCTCATTCTTAGCGGGCGGCGGCAGCGGCGCTTTCAGCTTGGCGAGGATAGACTGACGGGGCTTTTTGGCGATAGCAGATTCCGGCTCGGCCAGCGCCTCCATCGGCGTCTTATCGTCGATGTTCAGTTCGGCGTTCAGCTCCGCCAGCCGCGCAGACTTCTCCCTGTACTCCTGCTCCTGCGGAAAGGGCTTGCCCAGCTCCGCCTTTGCGGTCTCTACCTGAGCGTAGAGGCTTTCCAAATGCTCCTGCGTGACCTGCTTGCGGTTTTCAATGCTGCTGAGAACATTGTCAATCCGGGCGAGGTTGCCGCGGGCGTCCTTGCCCAGCTCGACGCGGTGGCTCATGGCCCCTTTCAGGGTGAGGAAATACTTTTTCCCGAAGTCCTCCAGCGTCAGGGACATCTCAAAGCCGCGATAACTGCCTACAGGCACAGGGTCCAGACCCTTTACATCTTTGAAAGCGTCCAAAAGGGCAGCGCCGGCGTTTTCCTTATCCGTCAGTACATCGCCCCGCACCGTCATACCGGCAAAGCCGTCTGCCGGGTGGGGATGCTCCTGAACGGTTTGCATATCCTGTTCAAAGCCGGCGATGAAGGTCTTGTCCTGCTCGATCTGCTTGGGAAAGGTTTTCAGCAGCTTGTCCTCCAGCTTGTATTGCTGGCTCTGATGGCTGGAGCGCATGAGCTTCAGGCGGGAGACCTCCACATCCAAATCCATCTTCTCCTTGATGCGTTCGTCACCGGCGCACAGCGCCTTGATCTCCGCATAGGACAGCGCCGTTTCGTCCACATCCTCGCAGGAGCGGACGGGGGATTTTGAGGTCATGATCTGGGAGATAAACTTCTGCTTGTTTTCCAAAGTCTGCCAGAGGTAGGCGTCAAAGGTGGCCTCGGTCACATAACGATAGATATGCACCTCTGGGTTCATATTGCCCTGCCGGATAATACGCCCGCTGCGCTGTTCCAAATCTCCCGGCCTCCACGGGGCATCGAGATCGTGGAGGGCGATGAGCCGGTCCTGCACATTCATCCCCGCGCCCATCTTAAAGGTGCTGCCCATGAGGACGCGCACCTGTCCGCTGCGGACCTTGGCGAACAGCTCTTTCTTCTTGACCTCGGTATTGGCGTCATGGATAAAGGCAATCTGCTCCGCAGGGATACCGCGGGCGATGAGCTTTTGACGAATGTCCTCATAGACCGTAAACTCCGGCTCGTCTGCCGGGGTTTCCTTATCCACCGCCGCCAGCAGCGCGTGAAGTTCCGCGCCGTCTGATGTCTTATTGCCGCCCCTGTCGGCGGTCTTGCTCTTGGCCTTGGGGGTGGACAGGTCGCAGAACACAAGCTGGGTCAGCTTGTCGGCCTGCCCCTCCTGCCAAATCCGGGCGATGTTGTTCACGCACATATTGACTTTGCTGCTGGGATCATCGGGGAGGTCGGGGTTGATAACGCGCTGGTCGAGGCCCAGCTTTCGCCCATCCGAGGTAATCTTGAGCATATTGTCCACGGAGGCATCCACCAGACCGGCGTGTACCACAGCGGCGCGCTTGGAAAGCTCCTGCACCATACCTTTTTGAATTTCCGTAGGCTGGGCAACCTCGTTGTGGTAGATGGGCGTCGGCGTGGGGAGGTTGAGCTGATCGGCGGTTTTGATGTCCGCCGCCTCTTTGAACAGGTTCATCAGCTCCGGCAGATTGTGGAACTTGGCAAAGCGCGTCCGCGCCCGGTAGCCGGTGCCCTCCGGGGCAAGCTCGATGGCGGTGGTGGTCTCTCCAAAGGTGGAGGCCCAGCAGTCGAAGTGAGTCAGGTTCTTGCGCTTTAGCATATCGTGCTGGAGATAGCGCATCATGGTATAAAGCTCGGTCATACTGTTCGACACAGGGGTGCCGGTGGCGAACACCACGCCCTTGCCGCCCGTCATTTCGTCGATATAGCGGCATTTCATCAGCATATCCGAGGATTTCTGGGCATCGGTGGTAGAAAGGCCGGCCACATTCCGCATTTTTGTGTAGAGGAACAAATTTTTGAACGAATGTGCCTCGTCCACATACAGCCGGTCTACACCGAGCTGCTCAAAGGTCACAACATCGTCCTTTCGTGTGCTGTCCTGGAGCTTTTCCAGTTTCGCCTCCAGATTCTTCCGCGTTTTCTCCAACTGCTTGATGGTAAACCGCTCCGCGTTGGCGGCTTTCAATTCCTCAATGCCGTCTGTGATCTCGTTGATCTGCTCATAGAGAAGCCGCTCCTGCCGCTCCTTGGATACGGGAATTTTCTCAAACTGTGAGTGGCCGATAATGACGGCATCGTAGTCGCCGGTGGCAATCCTGGCGCAGAACTTCTTGCGGTTGTGCGGCTCAAAATCCTTTTTCGTGGCGACAAGGATATTGGCGGATGGATAGAGCCGCAGGAACTCAGACGCCCACTGCTCCGTCAGGTGGTTGGGAACCGCAAACAGGCTCTTGCTGCACAGCCCCAGCCGCTTGCTCTCCATAGCGGCGGCGACCATTTCAAAGGTCTTGCCTGCCCCTACTTCGTGGGCAAGGAGGGTGTTGCCGCCATAAAGAATGTGAGCAACAGCATTGAGCTGATGCTCACGGAGCCGGATTTCCGGGTTCATGCCGGAGAATATGATGTGCTGCCCGTCATACTCGCGGGGGCGGGTGGAATTGAAAAGGTCGTTGTACTTCCGTACCAGCGCCTCGCGGCGGTCCGGGTCTTTCCACACCCACTCCTGAAAAGCGTCCTTGATGGCCTGCTGTTTCTGCTGGGCGAGGGTGGTCTCCTTACTGTTGAGGACGCGCTTTTCCTTGCCGTCAGCGTCCACCTTGGTGTCATAGATGCGGATGTCGCGGAGATTGAGCGTTTCCTCCAAAATCTTGTAGGCGTTGGCCCTCTCGGTGCCATAGGTCATGCTGGCGTTGATATTGCCATAACCCACGGCGCTTTTGCCGGTGATGTTCCATTCTGCGGTGTACTCGGAGAAATTCACCCGAATATCCCGCCGCAGATAATAGGGCGGGTCAAAGGTCTCCTCCATGAACTGCTGGATATACCCCTTGTCGATCCAGGTCGCGCCCAGGCGCACATCAATCTCCGAGGCGTCCAAATCCTTGGGCTGGGCCTTTTCCAGCGCCTCCACATTGGCGGTGTAATCTTCGGGGTGGAGCTGTGCCGAGCGTCTGGCCCATTCCAGCTTTTCCCGCACATTGCCGGAGAGGTACTCGTCGGCTGGCAGATACTTTTCCTCCCTGCCGCCGCCGTAGCCATACATGGGGTTGAGAAAGATAACGCCTTTCAGCTCCCGATAGATTTCTTCCTCGGATAATCCGCAGAGCTGGCTCATATACGCCATATCCACCTTGCCCCGCTCCCCGATGGAGAGTGCCAGCGCCTCCACGGGGGTGTCAACGCTGGTTACAACCTCATGGGGCCGGATGGTCCGCTTGGTGAACATATCCGCCTTGCGTTTCAGATTGCGTTCCTCGTCCAGCTCCTCCAAAGAGCAGAGCAGGAAATAGGAGCTGTCATCGGCAAAGGCCAGGGAATTGGCGCGGGAGTTGATAAGCCCATATTTTGCGGTGTAGCTGTCGTACAGCCGGTTCAGCTCGGCTTGGGTCGCCTGAATCGTAGCATCGGAGATAAAGCCGTCCATCTGCTGTCCAATGAGCTTCTGCACACAATCCCGCAGCTCGATCATGCCTTTAACGCGCTCGCTGGCGGTGGCGTTCAGGTCGGGCTTTACCATGACGCTGTTTTCGCGGTAGTACACCTCTCCATCCACAATGGTGTAGGAGTAGTTTTTTACATCAGGGTCGGCGGGAATCGTGTCGCGGATTTCCTCGTCCTCACCGAGATCAGGCAGCTCCGCCTCCCGATATTCGCCGGTGATGTGCTGCACCGCCTCATGGAGCTGTGCGGCGAGGTCCGCGCCCTCAATGGGCGCAAGGGTAAAGTCCTGCTTGCCGTACTGCGTACTCTCCGAGGTAGGCGTACCCAGCATCATTTCCGGGTGGTCGATAAAATAGCTGTTGATGGCAAAGCCGTCCTCGTTCTGCCCCAAATGCACCCAATCCGGCTCAATCTCAATGGAGCGGTCACGCTTTTGGAGAAAGATAATGTCCGACACGACCTCCGTACCGGCGTTGGCCTTAAAAGCGTTGTTCGGCAGACGGATCGCGCCCAGCAGCTCGGCCCGCTGCGCGATGTACTTTCGCACCTCCGGCGATTGCTTATCCATGGTGTAGCGGCTGGTAACAAAGGCCACCACGCCGCCGGGACGCACCTGATCGAGAGACTTTGCGAAAAAGTAATCATGAATGGAAAAACCGAGCTTGTTATAAGCCCGGTCATTGACGCTGTACTGTCCGAACGGCACATTCCCCACAGCCACATCATAGAAATCCCTGCGGTCAGTGGTCTCGAATCCGGCCACGGTGATGTCGGCTTTGGGGTAAAGCTGCTTGGCAATTCTGCCGGTGATACTGTCCAGCTCCACGCCATAGAGCTTACTTCCCGCCATGTTGTCGGGAAGTAGGCCGAAGAAGTTACCAACACCCATAGACGGCTCTAAAATATTGCCGCCGGTAAAGCCCATATTGCCGAGGGCCTCATAGATGGCCTTGATAACGGTGGGGCTGGTGTAGTGGGCGTTGAGGGTGGACGATCTGGCGGCGGCGTATTCCTCCGGTGAAAGGGTTGCATACAATTCTTTGAACTCGTCCGACCAATTTTCACGCCCCTCCTCAAAGGCTTCTGCCAGACCGCCCCAACCCACATAGCGGGACAAGACCTCCTGCTCCTCCGGCGTGGCCTGTCTGCCGTCAAACTCCAGCTCTTTCAGCAGATTGATGGCGTCCATATTCATGCGGAACTTGGCTTTCTTGCCGCCCACGCCCAGGCTGTCATCGGTAATGCGGAAGTTTTCAGGCTTTACCTGCTGCGGTTCGTCGATATGCAGGGTCTCAATGACTACATCGTAGGGCAGGTGGTTTGGCTCGGCGGAATAGACCGCCACAGTCTCAGTGTGCGTAGTAACAGGCGGCTTGACCGTCGCTTCCTGCGGTGCGGCAGAAGGCGCCCCAGCACTTCCGGCGCGTTCCTCCGGCTCTGCCGCAAATGGAGCCTCCTTTTCCATGGAATTTTCCAAGAACTCCGCGCGGAGGACGGCGGCAACATCACGCCATTGGAAGAACAGCGCGGCCTTTTTGTTCTCGTCGCTGTCCAGAATGTTGATCTCAATGCCGGCAGCAGAAGTAAAATAATCCGCTGTTTCGCCGGTTTCAAGCTCCATCGTTTCCGCGCGGTCAGCAAGCATTTCAGACAAAAGCTGGGCAATCTGCGTGTTGCCGTCGCCCGCGCCGAGCCATGACGCAATCACATCTCTTTCTTCCGTAGAAAGCAGGCCGTCCTCGGCGGTCAGCACTTCCCACAGATCGCCGTCTGCGGCGTCATGGCCGGTGGACAGATAATCGGTGATCTGGCTGTTGCGCTCGTCGCGCCGGAGCAGGCGTTCAAAGGTCTCTTTGCTCTCTGAACGGAAAATGGGATATGCCAGTGTGGGGTCGCTGAGTTGGACGCCAAAATCCCGCACTTCCGCGATGACAAAGCGCGTATCGTCCAGATAAACGGTATCTCCCACCTGATAGGCCGGTGCCAGCGGGTCGCGGTGTTCCTCCGCAGGGGTCGCGGGTTCCACATCCGGCCCCATAGCCGCAGGGGGAGCGATTGGTTCTTCCGCAGCCGCCTCCTGCGCGGCGATGCGCTCCACATCGGCCATGACCTGTTCCACAAAGGCGCTGGGCCTGCCGCTCTCCAAATCCTCGCGGATAGCAACGGGGTCGATGTCCTCAAAGTTGTCCAGCTCCTCCTCGGTATAGAAAGCGTCCTTTTGAATGAGCTGGGCGATCCGGCGCTGCACCTTTGCCCAGGGCAGCTCCATGGATTCAGGACTGCCCGGACGGATGGTGAATGTCCCATTGCCGCCATACTCATGGGAGAGCCATGCGGCGGTATCCCTGTCCCGCGCGTGGTCTTTCATATAGCGGACAACAGCGCGTTTGCTGTCCATATTCCCATTCCACGCGCGGAGGGCATCGTCAATATCCTCCTGGGAGAGAGGGCGCAAAAGCTCATGGAGCTGCGGATAGGTCTCGTCTATGATCTCCTGATGCAGACGGCTGCGAAATTCCGGCACATCGGAGTACAGCCGGATCAGCTCCAAATCGCCGGAATTGAGAATGGCGCGCTTAATGGCGGCGTTGCCCTCCGTTACGGCATTTTCATGGTCCGAGTGGCCGCAGGCGTTGCGGTAGGGCATATCCTCCATGACGGCGGCAGTCACTACCGGCTTGTATTTGTCATAAAGCTCCCGAACAGTGGGGGCGGGCGCTTCGGCAGCAGGGTCATGGAATACCCTTGTCCCGTCCGCGCCAAACTCCGCTTCGTGGGCGTCAATGGCCCGTTCTGCCTCATGGTCGATGGAGCGCAGGGTGAAAGCGCCGCGCTCTGTGCCGCCCTCTGGAATTGCGGAGAGGGTCACATCGTATTGCTCTCGGAGCTTTTCTACATAGCGTTCCAGATCATGCGCCGGTACGCCGCACATCTCCACGCGGCCTACATTGGGGATGTTTCGGGTGGTCAGGTGCAGGCCCAGCAGCTCGGCGGCTTGCTTGGCGTCCTCACCGTACATTTCAAAGAAGTCGCCCACCTGAAACAGCACCATATCGTCGGGGTGGCTTTCCTTGACCGCGTTGTAGGTATCAAAGAGGGAATTGCGCTGGGCGTTTTGCTGGAGCTGCGCCTTTTCCGACTGTGTGAGGTACTTGTCCTCGCGGATAAGGGCGCTGATTCGCTTGGCGACATTGTTCCAGGATATTTGCGCGTCTACGCAATCCGGCTTTTTCAGCACGATGCCCTTGGAGCTGTGATCCCTCCAGCTATGAAAATTGCCGGAAACAGCGCCATTGCCGCCGCCTGTGCCATATTCCTCTTTCAAAAAGTCCGCACACTCTTTCAGCGTGGGATTGCCGCTGAAAAAGGCGTAAATCCTGCCCTTGCTGCCCTCCACATTACTGCCGCCGCTGAGTGTCTGCGCGATCTCGTCCTCGGTGATAAAGCTCTCCGGCGGGGGAAGTACCGTAAGCTCGGAGGCGTATTCCCTGCGGGGCAGGGACAGCTCGCGGAGCTGGTCCAGAACAGCGGACGGTTTGTAATGCTGAAAGCGCATCAATTCCCTGTCCCGCGCGTGGGCCTCCGCAAAGGTCTCCAGCTCGGAGATCAGGGCGTTTACATTGCCGGGGTCAGCCAGCATAGCGGCCAGTTGCTCCGTTTCCTCTGGAAAGCCCACGCCGCGCAGGGTTTTCAGAGTGGGCATGAAGTCCTGCTCTTTGGCCTCATCGCTCATATCGTGGCTCATATACCAAAGGGCCTGCGCCATTTGACCGCGTTCATATCCAGGTGTTTCTATCAGCTCTACATTGGTGGCAAAGATGCCGGTATCCAGCATTTCCTCAATGCGGGCGGCGGCATCCTCCCAGGAAATGACCTGTGCGTATTGGATATACCGCGCACTCAGCCCCATGGACAGGTGGATGCCATCCTCCGCATACCATGCGGAAATATCGCCGTCCCTGCCTTTGACGCCATAGCCGCCATGGTATTCCTTTTGCAGAAAGGCGGCGATCTCCTCCGGGGATTTCTGCTTCATAAACTCAGCCGCCACACGCATACGGCTGTTTTCTGTGTTGCTGCCAAAGCGCAAAACTTGGTCGATGTCCTCTTGGGGAATCAAAAAAGCGAAGGGCGCTTTTTCCGCGCTCTCCGCTTCTGCGATGCTCCGTATCTGCTGTGCCTCGGAGGGGAACAGGCTGATTTGTTCGCCCTCCACCGGCTCACCGAAAAGATTTAGCTGTACCGCAGGCACCCCTTCCGCCAGCCAATCGTCCGTCGCCTCCGGCTCGGACTCTTGGGGCGTCAGTTGTAAATCAGCTCGCTGAGAATGATCTCCTCCGCCTGCGCCTTGCAGGTGTTCATCAGTCCCACCCACTTCATCGGGTCGCTGGCTTTCAGGCTCTCCGTCGCGCCGGCCTCCTGTGCCAGCGCCGGGAGCATCTGCTCCAGCCGGTCCCGCGCCGCCTGCTCGATCTCCAGCAGGTGCGCTTGCAGGGTCGTAGACAGCAGCAGGCGGCTGTAAAGCCCCGGCCTGTTCTCCTGAAGGTACTTCTTCCGCATCCTGCCGTACTTGCCCAGGCTCCCCTCCGGCGTTTCGCTCAGCTTCAGGTCGGGGATCAGGTAATCCCCGTTCTGCGTGTAAGTCAGGTTGTTCGTCATGTCTTTCAGTCCTTTCCGCGCTTTTCTCGCGCTCATACTGTTTGATGGTGATCTCGATCTGCCGCAGCACCTCCTGATTGATGGTGCTGACCGCCGTTCCCAGCTCCGCCACCGCCGCAGGGGTATTCCAGTCGAATACGCTGAGAAAATCCTCATGCTCAAAGTATTCCTCCGGCTCCAGACCGCAGCGGGACAGCAGGGAATAGGTGATGCTGACGGTGGCGGCGTTCCGAAAGGCCACGCCTACATTGAAATCATCATAATCCTCTAAAAAGGAATCGTCAACGATGCCGAGGATGTCACGCTGGTGGTCGTTCCAGTATTCATCGGCAAGCTGGGCGGCGACCTTTTCAAGCTGTTCCTCAATGCCATTCTCGCCGGTCACTTCATAGCGGCGCTCCAGCATGGCGGAGACCGCCTGCGCGTGTTCCTGACGGTACTCCCACAGGTTGACGCGGCGGGAGCGTTCTGTTTTCCCTGTGTCGGACACATCAAAAACATACTTGATTTTGGGGTTGTCCCCGGTCATATCAATGAGGGCGATGCCCTTGCTGCCGCGCCGCACATACCGCCCCATGCGTTTGTTCCAAAGGTCATACTCGGCGCAGGCGGTGGCTTCGGGGCGCTGGGCGTAGATCATAAGCTGTTCACTGTAAGGGTATTTGTAGAGCCGCGCCGCCGTTGTTAAAAACGCCGTCCACTCCTGATAGCTGCCGGTGATCTGCGCGGCGGTATCATCCGCCAGTTTCGCATACGCCTGAACATTATTCGCCATTGGTTTCCTCCTCTCCTGAGAAATAGCAAAAGGGGCGGCTGCTGCCGCCCCCCTTGCAGGGTGTCTTTATTCGTCAAAGTCGGGGTAGAGGTCCAGCGCCGCAAACTCGGCGTCGCTCATCTTCCCCAGCTTTTCCACCGCGCTGTCGGTCATATCCCGCAGCTCGGTCTCCTCCGCAGTCAGGTACTCCCGCATGGCGGTGAGCGCGTTCAAAGTGCCCTCGCGGGTGCCGGTGTTGTAGATGCACATCAGGTTCATCTCATCATTGGTAAAGTTCATCGTGTGTACTCCTTTTCCGCGCTCCGTTCGGGCGCTGTTTTCTTGTCCCCTCTGGCGGGGAGGGGCTTGCGGATTTTGGCGAGGATGGAGGGCTTCTTTCCGGGCGTGGGCTTCTGCTGTTTCTCCTCCTTTTCCCGCTGAATGGCCCCCGCCAAATCCATCAGGGAAATGGGCTGGCCGCTCTTGGCCTGTTCCTCCAGCTCGGCCACAGTGAGCTGCTTGGGACCGTTGTTGATGATGCCGTCCACCATATTATAATCGTCCTCCATCGCCATTTCAGCAGATTTCAGATAATTTTCCGGCTGGAGAAAGCCATGCAGTTCGGTAAAGGCAAGCCGGTCAACATAGTGACAGGATAGCACACCGTCCTTCCTGATGGCAACGATGTCGCTGACAGACATACTCGGACGCAGATAGTCGGCGGGGTGCGCCGTATTGAACGTATCCCACAGCGTATCCAGCGTGGCCCCGTCCGGGAGGGGCGCTGTATAGGCAAGCTCATAAAACTTTTTATCCACGCCCTGGGCGGGGAGCGGCTCATAGCGGAGATCCCGCGTTTCTTCACCGTCTTTGAGCTGGTAGATGGCAAAGCTGTCCCCAGCATGATCGAGGAAAGCCTTTTCACGCTCCTGCTGGTGGTTCATGCGGTCAGCTACAGCATCCTTAAACTCGGCGGTCTGCTCCCATTCCTCGCGGAGAACGGCAAACAGGGAGCCATCCTGATAGCTTTCCACCTCCTCGCGGTCAAAGGCCATAACTGCGCCCTCACTGGTGACGGCATACACCGTCAGGTCGCGGTCAATCATTTCTGCGGCCAGTTCCTTGGAAATGGGCAGAAAGCTCTCATCGTAGAGGCCATGCTCCGCCAGATCAGCAGAGTCATAGTTTTTGTCCGGCATGGGGTATTCGTCCAGTTTGGTGTCAGTGTCCCACAGCCGCTCATCCTCCTTGCTGAAATGGTCGGCCAGCTCCGCGCGGTAGTCGCGGGGCACAGACTCCGTAAATTCCTCCGGCAGCTCGCCGGCCACCACCGCCATATCGTCCATCAGGGCCTCGTTCAGCTCACAGACCGCTTTCGCGGCCTCCGCGATGGAGAGGCCGGGGTTGTCGAGCTGCCCGCCGTCCTGCGCCCGCTTGCTGGCGGCGTCGTAAAAGGTGTAGTCATAGCCGGTGTCGCAGCGTTGGATATAGAGGTACTGCGCCTCGTTCACCCTGTAAAACTGCTCGTCCGGCTGGGCTTCCCGCGTTTCGCCGCCGCCTACGGAATCGCCGGGGAGGACGGACGCGCCCACCTGCTCATTTGACAGGTCGATCCCGCGCTCCTTGCAAATCTCCGTAAAATTGCGGTCAATGTCGGTAATCAGGCCGTCGGCAGTCCTGTTGATGGTCTCCAGACTGGCCCGCAGCTCTTTCAGCTCCATGCCGTCAGACCAGGAGGCGATATACCCAAAGCTGTTTTCGCCGGTCTCAATGCCATAGTAGCAGCACACGGCAAAGGAAACGCTCTCGGCCTCCACTTCCTCGGTGTTGCGGTCCTTCTTCACCTTTTCGGGGTGCGTCTGCTCGAAAAAGTGCTTTAAGGTGGCCTCGCCGCCGGTAAAGTTCATATCCTCGCCCAGCGCAAGGTAATCGGCCTCCCCAAAATCCAGCGGTTCCGAGAGGATGACCGAGCCGGCATGGTTCACCACAACACGGTTTTCCACCGTAACCGGCGCGCCGGGGTCATCGTCGCCGCCCCGGAGGTCGTAGGCATACAGACCCTCCGGCAGCTTGTCCCGGTCAACGCGCCCATTGGAAAACAGGGCGGGCTTGTCAAACAGCTCGATCTCATCATATTCCTCTTTATCGTCCAGCTTCAGGCCGTCCTTGATGTTGTGCAGCTTGGCGTGGGTGATCTCATGGACGGCGGCGCAGATGGTCTGCACCTCGCTCATCCCCTCGCGGATGGTGATGCTCTGATCGTCCAGATTGAAAAAGCCGTCCATATCGCCGGAAATGGCTTTCAGCGCCATGGGGACGGGGGAGGACCGGCGCAGGGCCTCCATGAAAATCTCATAGTGCTTCACATCGCCCCGGAGGTCGGAGGAGAGCGTGGGCAGCGGGTCGCCCTCGGTCTGGCTCACATCGAACACGACAACCGGCTTGAACATGGGGATTTTGATTTCCTTTTCCTCCATGATGATGTTGCCGTCCTTATCACGCAGGGGCAGCTTGGTGTCGGGGTCCAGCTTTTCCTGCTCGATCTTCTTCTTAAAGGGCGTGGGCGCGATGATCCTGATGCCCTTTTCACCGCGCTTCACATGGCGGTTAAACTTCTGCTCCCACTTGCTGTAGCCGGTCACAAGGGTGGCGTCCGGCTTCTGCATATGGATGAGCATGGTGTTGTTAAAGCTGTACTTGTGAAACCGGCTCATGGTGCGGAGATAATTCATATACCGCTCCGACTGGAACAGCTCTTGGATATTGGCCTCGATGCTGTCCGTAATTTCCTTGAGCCGCTGCTTGTTGGTCTGCTTTTCAGCCATAGGCACACTCCTTTCCCAGATCACTGAAACTCAATGCCGAAAGAGGTACGAGCGCCATCGTCGCGGAGGGTCAGGAAAGCGTCATAGGTCTTGCCGGTTTTCTCCGAATAGATGCCGGAGATAAAAGTGCGGCGGTCTTTCAGCAGCGCCGACGCCATGCGCTTTGTCAGGGTGATCTTCTTCGCGGACAGGTACTTGTTGTCCTTCCACAGCCCGAAACGGCAGGCATTGCTCTCGCAGAAAAAGCCGGCCTTGCTCTCGGTGACATCGCCGCCGCAGCGGGGGCACCTGCCCACCACAGGACGCCCGGAGGGAAACAGGGTCTCCGCGCCTTGGACCGGCGTGTAGGTCGTGACCAGCTCCCGCACCATGCCGGAGATGTCAGCCATAAAAGCGTCCGCCGCCAGCTCGCCCCTCTCGATCTCTTTCAGGCGGCTTTCCCATTCCGCTGTCAAAAGCGGGGACTGGAGCTGTTCCGGCAGGACGGTGATGAGGGCAGCGCCGGGGCCGGAGGGCACAAGACTGACCGCCTTTTTCGCCTTTTTCCGCTCCACAAAGCCGGTGGACACCAGCTTTTCCAGCACAGCCGCGCGGGTTGCGGGCGTTCCCAGCCCCTTGCGCTCGGCATCCTCCGGCATATCCTTTGCCCCCGCGGTCTCCATAGCGGAGAGCAGGGTGTCCTCGGTGTAGCGTTTGGGCGGCGTGGTCTTGCCCTCTTTGACGGCGGCAGACTCCACAGGAAAACTCATGCCCTCAGCCAAATCCGGCAGGGGCTTGTCCGCCTGTTCCTGTTCCAGACAGGCTTTCCAGCCCACGGAGAGGACGGTTTTACCCTTTGCGGTGAACGCCGCACCGCCGCAGTCCAGCGTGACCGCCGTTTCCGCATAGATATGGGGACTGCCCACAGCACAAAGCACCTGCTGGGCGATCAGCTCCAAAACCGCCCGTTCTCCGGCAGGCAGGGCGGACAGGTCGGCGCTGCCCGCCGTCATGGTGGGGACGATGGCATGGTGGTCAGACACCTTTTTACTGTTGCATACCTGACCGGCATGGACCTCGCCCATCGCTTTACCGGCAATCTCGGCGGCGATGGCGGCAAGCTCCGAAACCTTGTCCTGCATATCGTCCGTCAGAAAACGGCTGTCGGTGCGGGGATAGGTGCAGAGCTTTTTCTCATAGAGGGCTTGCAGATAGTCCAAGGTCTGCTGGGCGGTATAGCCCAACAGACGGTTGGCGTCCCGCTGGAGGGTGGTCAGGTCGTAGAGCGCCGGGGCTTTCTCGGTTTTCTCTTTGCGCTCCACGCCGGTCACAGTGGCCGAAGCCCCTTTGCACACCTTTTGAAGCCCCTCGGCACTTGCTTTTTCCGAAAAGCGTTCGCTTGCGGCCTCAAAGCCATTTGCGGTGAGGTCCACCGTATAGAACGGCACAGGCGTGAACGCCTTGATCTCCGCCTCCCGCTGGACGATGAGCGCCAGCGTGGGAGATACCACACGCCCCACATTCAGCGTTCGGTGGTAGAGGACGGAAAACAGGCGCGTGGCGTTGATGCCCACCAGCCAGTCGGCGCGGGACCGGCACAGCGCCGCCTCATAAAGCGCATCGTACTCGCTGCCGGGGCGCAGGTTTTCAAAGCCCTCCCGAATGGCCTCGTCCTCCATACTGGAGATCCACAGCCGTTTCATGGGCTTGGTACAGCCGGAGAGGGCGTAGACGGTGCGGAAGATCAGCTCGCCCTCCCGCCCAGCGTCGCAGGCGTTGATGACCTCGGACACCTCATCGCTCCGCATAAACTCCCGCAGGAGGTCAAACTGCCTGCGCTTGTCCTCGGAGATGGAGTAGCGCCAGGGCTGGGGCAGGATGGGCAAATCCTCGCAGCGCCATTTGCCGTACTTTTCATCGTAGGTGTCAGCGGCGGCAAGCTCTGCCAGATGCCCGAAACACCAGGAAACGATGTATCCGTTTCCGATGAAACAGCCGTCCTCGCGCCCATGAGCGCCGAGAACGGCTGCGATTGCCTTGCCCACAGAGGGCTTTTCCGCTATGACGAGTCTGTTCAATATCATTCCTCCTGTCTTTTGGGCAGAGAAAAAGCAGCCCGGTCGGACTGCTTTTCTCTGCAAATTGTTTTAGGATCGAGTGCGCTGGTGCTTTTTAGCCGCCCTCGCCGCGCTCCTCCGACTCATCGGCATCATCCTTTTCGTACTCATAGTCCTCATCCTCGTCCTCGCCAAAGTCGTAATCGTCCAGATCAACGGGGCCTTTGGTGTCAGTCTTGGGCTTGCGGAACTTAAAGTAGTAGACCGCGCCGCCGCCTACCATAGCCAGCACCAGCACGATCAGGAGCGGCGCTGTGCTGCCTGCCTTGGCGGGTTCCTTTTCAGGTTCGGTGTCCGGCTCCGGCGTGGGTTCCGGCACAGGCTCCTTACCGGCGCACTCGCTCATGGTAGTCTGGCAGACGGGGCAGGACAGGTTGATGTCGCCCACCATGCACTTGTCTGTGCAGGTGCAGACAGGCGGCTTTTCCTCTGCGGAATCGCCCTCGATCAGCGCCATCAGGTCAGCCTCGTCCACCTGGTTCAAAAAGTGGACATTCTCGGTATCGCCGCTGCGGTCAATGACGATATAAAAGTAGTTGCCGTTTTTGGACTGGACGGTGATAAACTGCTTTTCCTCCAGCTCATCGTCCTTTTTGCCGGTGCTGGCGTCACTACCGGCATCATCAGGCTTTTTGTCCGTTTGCAGCACATCGTCCACCAAATTCAGGTTGCCGGGGGGCGTCAGCGGCTTTCCGCTGCCGGTCTCCCCATCGCCGCTGGGGTCGGTGGCCTCCTGCGGGGGCGTTTCCGGGGTGGTACTCGGCGCGGGTTCCACAGGGGCGGGTGTGACCTCCGGCTCCGGCGTGGGGGTCACTTCCGGCGAGGGAGAGGGCGTTTCAGTCGCGCCGGCGCTCTCCGATGCCTCCGGCGTACCGTAGTCGCCATACTCGCACCAATCGTCGCCGCTGGCAAAAGCGGTCACAGAAAAAGCCGTCATGCACAGCATGACGGCAAGGATGCCTGCGAGCAGCTTCATCTTTTTAGGTCTCATGGGGTTCCTCCTTTTTCGGTGTATTTGCCGGCAGAGGGGACGCTTTCAGGGAGGCAAGCAGCTCCGCCAGCATATCCGGGCTGAGGCCCTGTTCACGGACAAGGCCGATGATGTCCGTATTTTCAAGGTTCCGCACCGTTTCGTCGATCACTCTGTTGCGGGCGGTGAGCTTTTCGATCTTCTCCCTGTTCTTCTCCCGCTCCTCCCGCAGTTTTTCTACCTTGGGGTTCATAAAAGACCTCCTTATCATGGACTTGGCAGACGGCCAAAGGCGGCGAAATGCGCCTGCCAGTAGCTTGTTTCTATACTCACATAACGGATGGGGTCGCCGCAGTGGATCATTTGCCCGCCGCCCACATAGATACCCACATGGCTCATGCCGGTGGTGTCATAGGTGCCCTGGAAAAAAATCAGATCGCCGGGTCTGGCGTTGGCGCTGGAAACAGGGGTGCAGATGTTGTAAAGACCTGTCGCCCCCAGCCGTCCCACATTCCAGCCCACACCGCAGTGGTTTACCACCCACGACACAAAGCCGGAGCAGTCAAAGGAAGTGGCGGGAGAGCTGCCGCCCCAGACATAGGGGTAGCCCAGATACTTCTCCGCCTCTTTTATCATGGCGGCGAATTGCTCATCCTCCAGCGCCTCCGGGGGTATCTCATACCGCTCATAATCTGTACCGTAGAGATTCACATAGTCCGAGCCGGGGAACAGGTCGGGCCGGTTGCCCAGCGCGGCCATGTAGATGGCATACATGGAGAGCTGGTCCTGTGACATGGTGTAGACCGGCACATGGGAGAGGTTGAAATTTTCCAGCGTCACAGTGCAGATGTAGTAGGTATACTCCACCTCTACCTCTGTTTCGTTGCCCTCCTCGTCTGTTTCCGTTTCCGTCCTGGTGCGGATCTCGGTGGTGACGGTCTCCGTCAGGATGTACTGCTTTTCAAACAGCATATCCAATACGGGCTGCGCCTCCGCCATTGTCCACTCGCCGCCCAGATAGGCGGTGATGTAGGAGATCAGCACATAGGGGTCATGCTCGATGCTGTCCAGATCGTAGTGGTACTCGTCATAGTCGTGGGTACTCTCATAGGTGTCCAGATAGTTTTGCAGCTCGGCCTCCATCCCGGCGTATGCCGCCTCCGCCGCCAGCATCTCGCTGTCCTCGCTGGGGTAGGTGGAGAGCGCCACGCCGCCCGCGCCGCCCTGCAAAAACATTGAGCAGGAGGAAAACAGGGAGAGGAACATCGCCACGATCAGTCCCAGCGCGCCCACGATGAGAAAGCCCTTTTTATGGCGGGCGATAAACTGCCCCGCCTTTTTGCTGCCCTCTGCGGCCTTTTCCGCCGCCTTTGCGGAGGTCTGCGCGGCGCTGACGGTCTGGCCCCCGGCCTTTTTTGCCCTGGCGTACTCCTTTTTGATGGCGCGTTTCTGCTGCCAGCGGGAGTAAGGGTTGCTGGAAAAACCGCCGTTTTGCTGGGAAAACTCCTGTTTCAGCGCGGAAACATTGGCGCGATCCGCCCGTTTCTCCGCCCGCGCCGCTGTGCGGTAGGGCTTGGCCCTGTGATTGTGGTAGACGCTGCGGGCGGTATGGACGCCGCCCTCTGCCGTCTGCGTCAGGGTGTTCGCGGCCTCCACGCCGCTGTTGTCCTCTCCGGCCTCCCGCGCCTCATGGTGGAGCTTCGCAAGAGCGGCGTCTGCTGCCGCCGTCTGCGTCAGCTTGGAGGAGGGCGGCTTTTTCGTGACCTCCGCAAATTGCAGGGTGGTTTTCACCTTGCCGGTCTGGGGGTCAACGGTGCGGACGGGCTTACGGACTGTTTTCTTTGGGAGCTTTTTCTCCGCCTTTTCCAGCTTATCCGTCCGGCGCTGGGCCTTGTGCGCGGACTTATTCAGCTTGGAGTCGGCCAATTCCTCCTCGGTAAATTGCAGCCTGACCGCCATGGGCGCTCACCTCCTTTCCCGCCGCAGCACCGTCACTGTTCACAGCGGCGGAGCTGCCGGCGCGCCAGCTCGATCAGGGCGGCATAGTTGTCGTAGAGCTTGTCGGCGGTATCCATCAGCCCCAGCAGCAGCTCATGGCCGGCCAGCTCAGGGACAGCCGGCGCGTCCTCACCGGCGCGGATGTCGCTGCCCTCGCTGAAATAGCCGGCGTCCTCCGGCTCCATCAGCTCATCGTCCATGACATCGCACAGATCGTCCAGCTCCCCGCTGACGAGATAGCGCCGGGGGATGTTCCAGCCCTCCCATAGCTCTTTGAGCTTGGGAGAAAACGCCGCCATGCGCCGCCGCGCCTCGGCGGTGGACCGGCACTCCGGCAGCTTGCCGATGGCGTCCTCCAACTGCCGCAGCATGGCGTAAAGCTCCAGCTTTTCGTCGATGTGCCGGATATAATCGTCCAGGTGGATCATAAAAACATTGTCCATATCATACCTCCGTTCCGTTTGCAGCCGCCTGTTCCTGGGGCTTGGTGGTCATAATGCGGTACAGCTCGGTATCCTTGGGGAAACGGTCCACAAAGGGCAGGATGATGTTGCCGTAGAACAGCAGGCCCTCGCCCTCGCCGGAATGGGTCACATAGGAGAGCTGGTGGGTGGAGATATTGAGCTGCTTTGCTAAAATCTGGCGGTCCCCGTTCGCCTGATTGAGCATATAGATATAGTCGCTGTTCTCAAAGATATTCTCCACCTCGCGGGAGGAAAGCAGGTCTTTCACATTTTGCGTGATGCCGGTCGGGATACCGCCCCATTTCCTGAAACGCTTCCAGATTTCCACCGTATACGCCGCCGTCTGCTCCTCGCGGAGCAAAAGGTGCATCTCGTCGATGTAGTAGCGGGTGGACTTGTGGGCCTCGCGGTTGACGGTGACACGGTTCCACACCGCGTCCTGCACGATGAGCATCCCGATTTTCTTTAACTGTTTGCCCAGCTCTTTGATGTCAAAGCTGACGATGCGGCTGTCAATGTTGATGTTCGTGCGGTGGTTGAACACATTGAGAGAGCCGGTGACATAGATTTCAAGGGCGGTGGCGATATACTGCGCCTCCTTTTCCTCCTGCCGCCGCAGCTCGTTATACAGGTCCTCCAAAATGGGCATATTCTCAGGCCGCGGGTCGTTCAGGTAGTCCCGATAGACCGTCCGTACACAGCGGTCAATGATGGTCTTTTCCACCGGCTGCAAGCCGTCCTTGCCGCCCACGATCAGCTCACACAGGGAGAGCAGGAAGTCGCTTTTCAGGGAAAGCGGGTTTTCATCGTCGCTGTAATTGAGGTTCAGGTCCATAGGGTTGAGGTAGTCCGCGGAGGTGGGCGAGATGTGTATGACCTGCCCATGCAGATGCTCCACCAGTGGCCCATATTCTGATTCCGGGTCGCAGATAACGATGTCATCATCGGTGACGAGGAACACATTGGCGATCTCCCGCTTGGCTGAAAAGGACTTGCCGGAGCCGGGGGTGCCGAGGATCAGGCCATTGGGGTTTTTAAGAGCCTTCCTGTCCACCATGATGAGGTTATTGCTCAGGGCATTCAGGCCGCAGTACAGCGCCTCTTTCCCGTTCTGGAACAGCTCTTGGGTGGTAAAGGGCACAAAAATAGCGACGCTTGAAGTAGTCAAGCCCCGCTGGATGCCGATTTGATTGTACCCCAGAGGCAGGCAGCTCATCAGCCCCTCCTCCTGCTGGAAATCCAGCTTTTTCAATACGCAGTTGTACTTCTGCGCGATGGCGTTGGCCTGAAACACATTGTTGTCGAGCTGCTGCTTGGTGTTCGCGGTGTTCAGCAGCAGAAAGGTCATGAGGAACATACGCTCGTTGCGGCTTTGCAGCTCTTGCAGGAGCTTCTTCGCCTCCTCGCCGTAGGTGGCAAGGTCGGAGGGGATAATGTCCATATCATAGCCCGCGCGGACCGCCTTTTTCTGTTCCTCGATGGTCATTTTCTGCAAGTCTGTGATCTTCCGCTTGACGGTCTTGATGGCCTTGACCTGATCGACGGACTGGATGTGCATGGATACCACAAGGGAGTTGTCCATATCCAGAAAGTCCGCCAGCAGCCGGTCATTCAGCTCCGGCGCGAGTATCTGCAAAAAGGACACGCTGCCGAATTTCTCCCCGATGCGGAAGTTGTAGCCGTTTCGGAACTCAAAGGAGCTGGGGGCGATGAAGTCCTTGACGGACAAGCCTGTGGCGGGGAGCCAGTCCCAGGAAAAGCGGAACGGTTCGCTGTCCCCGATATGGAGCATCCCATGCAGGAGCTTCAACCGTTCCATGCCGTTCATCGGCTCGGCCTTGACGCCCAGCCGCTTGAAGTTGTTGAGTACATCGGTCTCAATGCGCTCCAGCCGGGGCTTGGCCGCTTTCAGGCTGTCCGCCTCGATGCCAAAGGTCAGATACTTGGTTTTCATCAGGCCGTTGTTGCCGCGGGCGAGCTGGTTCTGGAGCATTTCGGTGTACTCCCTGCGGATGCCGTCAAAGGCGTCGCCTTTCGGGGGAATGGAAATGCTTTTCGCGGCGCTCTCCCTGTCGGTGGACAGGTTCACGAAAGAGAACTGGAAACGGATGGACGAGTCGAAGTAGTTGAGGAAATCGCACCAGCCGTCGAAGATCGCCATCTTGTCCTCGTTTTGGTTGAGCTGATAGTTGATGTCCTGAAACTGCACCGTTTTCGTGTAGCAGTTGTCCGTCACGCGGCAGATGCCGTCCGGGAACATCCGCTGAAACGGGATGCTGTCCTGGGCCGACTTCTGCTTTTTATCCGCGCCCTTTGCCCTTGCGATGGCCGCGTCGATCTGTTTTCGTTCCGCTCTTGTGAGCTTTCTTGGCGTTGACAATCCGGCATACCTCCTTATCTAAAGAATCCTGCCGCTCCAAGGCGGCGTAAAAGTTGTTTGTCCTGTACGGCCTCTGCTTGGGCCGCAAGAGGCAGACCTGAAGCATATTCCACGCCACTTTTTCAAGGGGCTGGCCGTTCTTCTCATACATCGCCAGCAGGAAAAAGGGCAGCATGACAACGATCATGCAGATGGTGGCCGCGCTGCTGCTGCCGGTGGTACGCATCAGGAAGAACAGCGGCACACCCACCAGCGCCGCGCCGCCGAAGCAGAGGAGCTGCCGTTTGGTGAGATTGAACGCGACTTTGGATTTGACCGCGTTCAGGTCTTTGGGAATGGGTACATACGCGATATAGATCACCTCCGTCAATGGCTGTTAAAGATACTTTTGGCCAGCGAGCCGGTCTTGAACAGGGAGAAGCACAGCAGGATGGTATAGCCCATGCACATCCAGATGGCGGTGGAAACATCGTCGCCTACGGCGATGTTCTGCACCAGCACCGCATAGATCGCCACGCAGACGATGATGAGGAACGCCTGGAACGCCAGCGCCAGCAGGCTGCGAAGATAGTTCTGGCCCATCTGCCCCCATTCCCGGTTGGTCATGGTCGCCATGGGGATGGGCGCAATGCTCGTGACGAGATAAATTTCGATCATCCTGCCATAAATGACGATAAGGACGCAGATAGTCACAGCCCACATGGTGATGCCCACGAAAAGGCTTTGGAACCATAGGCCAAACAGCGGGCCGAGGTCCATCGCCATCAGCTCGGCCTCCAAATCCGTCATAAGCGCCGAAATGTCTATGGCGGTGTTGCCAATAACAACGCCCGCCGCGCTGCTGACTACGCTCTGCGCCACATCGAACACGCCCATGACGATGTTCCATGTGTTGCTGACGATCAGGACGGCGCAGGCCGTCTTAAAGACCCACTTGAAGAACATCCAGGTGTCCACATCGTTCATATTGTTCTTCTCGGTAATGAGCTGGATCAGCTCCAGCGTCATCACAAAGGCGAGTATCACCCCCGCGATGGGCAGAATGACGGTCTCCGACAGGCTTTGCACCATATTGAAGATGCCGCCGTTCCAGCCCTGGGGCGTGGTGCCGACCTCGCCGGCGATCTCGCCCACCTTTGTATTGACCTGCTCAAACAGCCCGGAGAGATTGTCGATGATGCCGCCCACCAAAATCTCCCGCAGCCAGTCGGTCAGAGCGTCAACAATAAAACCCATGGGAAAATCCCTCCTTTCCCCGGCAGTTGAGGCAGGGCGTCAAGCCCTGCCTCGCGCCGGAGGATTTTATTGTGGTTTACTTGCCCAGCCAGCTCTCCGCGCCCTCCTTGATGGGGGATTTGTGCGCGTTGGCGGCTTCCAGTACGGCATAGTACGCCCAATGGCTGCTCGGTACATCGGGGAAAGTCCTGACGCTGCCGGCGTTGGCGGCGATATAGTCCTTGTCAGCCTCGCGGCCCAGGACGCGGTTGACGATGGTAACGACCTCCGCGCGGGTGATGGGCTTGTCCGGCCCAAAGGTGCCGTTGCCATAGCCCACGATCCAGCCGTTGGCGGCGGCTTCGTCGATATAGTCCGCCGCCCAATAGCTGCCGCTCACATCGGTGAACGCCAGCTTTTTCACTTCCTCTGTGACCTCGATGCCGTAAGCCTTGTAGAAACGGACCGAGATAGCCACAAACTCCGCGCGGGTGATGGGGTTATCGGGCCGGAAAGTGCCGTCCGTATAGCCGCTGAGGATGTCGAAGGTCTCAAGATACTTCACATATCCGGCGTACCACGCCTTGCCAGATACATCGGAGAAAGAACAATGCACATTGTCATAGAGGATGTCCCCATTCTTTGCCGCCAGCAGGCGGGCGAAGATGGCAGCGGCCTCCGAGCGCGTCATGGAACGGGAGGGGCCGAAGATGCCGTCCGTATAGCCCACGATATACGCGCTGTGTTCCGCGATCTCCACCTTGGCGGGGACGGTCAGCTTGCCGTATCGGTCTGTTTCGCCCTTGGCGTTCACATCAGCGCCGTCAGTGACAGAAACGCTCACACCCGCTTTCGGCTTGCCCTTGTTGTCGGTGACGGTGACTGTCACAGTGCCGTCATCCTCAAAAGTGAAATCCTTGGGCAGCGTGACCGTCACAGCGCCCTTATCGTCCACGGCGATCTTCGCGCCGGGGACCTCTCTGCCGCCCTCATCGGTGACGCTGACCTTGATGGTGTTGGCATCGTCCTCTTTGCCGGTATCCTTGCCGATGGTCTCGCCGCCGCTGCCAGCAGCATCGGGGACAACGATCTGTCCGGCCTTGTCCGTATCCTTTGCCGCATGGTTGTCCTTCTTGTCCAGCACCTTGACATTCAGCCCTGCGGCGGGGTCTGCGGAGGGCAGCAGGACGGTGACGGTAGTCTTGTCATTGGCGTCCAGCAGACGGCCATCCGGCAGGAGGACGGTAAAGGCGTCCTTTGCGCCGTCCTTGCCCTCGACCAGCGACACCAGCGCCTTGACTACGGGCTTTTTCCCGCTGTCGCTGACGATTACGGTGTACTTGCCCACAATGGCGGTGCCGGTCTCATCGGTGTAGGCTTTGCCCAGGGCGGGGACGATCAGCTTGCCGTCCTTGTTGGTCTGGCCCTGTTCCTGATTGCCCAGGTCGTTTCGGACAGTGACATCCAGCGCGCGCACAGGGGCCTTTGTGTTGTCCAGAACGGTGACGAGGATGCGGTTGCCCGCGTCCATATCCACGCCATCGGGGAGCAGGATATGCAGCTTGCCGTTCTTCATTTCCACATCGGCCCCCTTGATGGGACGGGAGCTTTCAAAGTCCTCTACCTTGACCGTCAGGGTAACGGGCTTGCCGTCCTTATCCGTCCCGCCGATGGTGATCTTTCCCTCCGAGTTGGTGTTGCCGGACGCGGCAGGCACAGTGAGCTTGCCGTCCGCGCCGGTCTTGCCGGGGGTGAAGTTATCGTTCTTGTCGGTCACGACAATGCCGATGCCCTCCACGGGGGACTTATCCTCCTTGAGCTGGACCGTAACGGTGGTCTGGGCGGCGTAGTCGATCAGCCGGCCATCCGGCAGGACAACCGAGAGGGAACCGTCCTCATGGAGCGAAACTGCGGCATTGTGGACGGCGTTGCCGGACTTGGTATCCGAAACCGTCACAAGGTAATCCCCCACAACAGCCTCGCCGTAGTTGTCGGTATAGGCAAAGTGATAGATTTTGCCGATGGTGCCGGTCTCCAGCACCTCGCCGCAGTTGACACACTCGCGGTGCTTGCTGCCCTCGGCCTCGGTGGTCGGCTCCTTATCCACGATCCAGTCCCCTGCGGTATGGCCCGCGGCGTTTACAAAGTCCGCCTTATAGCTGTCGCCGCACTTGCCGCAGGTATAGGTGGTATAGCCCAGCTCGGTGCAGGTGGGCGCGGTCACTTCCTGCGTATAGCTGTGGCCGGTGGGCTTTGCCAGCACAGCGCCGCAGACGGTGCAGAGCTGGGCGTCGGTGCAGGTGGCCTCCTCGCCGGGGGTATGGCCCTTTTCGGACACAGCCTCCAGCCGGTGATAGCCGCAGCGTTTGCAGCGGTACTCCATCACGCCGTCGCTGTCGCAGACGGAATCGGCCACCACCCTGCCCTCATCCCAATCATGGCCCAGGGCGTCGGTGTGATCGTCCACATAGCTGTCCTCACAGCGGGAGCAGGTATAGGTGGTATAGCCGCCCTCGGTGCAGGTCGGCTCGGTCACGACGGGCTTGTGGTCGTGGCCCAGCGGGTCGGTGTAGTCGCTCTTATAGCTGTAGCCGCAGTTCGCGCAGGTGTAGGTGGTAAAGCCCAGCTTCAGGCAGGTGGGCGCGGTCACTTCTGGCTGGAAGTTATGGCCGCTGGCCTTGTCCAGCACAGCGCCGCAGACGGTGCAGGTGCCGGGGTTCAGGCAGGTCGCGCCCTCGCCGGGGGTATGGCCGGTGGCGGGAATGGTCTCCATCCTGGTATCCCCGCAGCGGTTGCAGGTGTACTGCTTCACACCCTCGCCGGTGCAGGAGGGATTGGCGATCACTTCACCGTCATTCCAGCTATGGCCCAGCGCCTCGCTGTGGTCGCCGGTAAAGGAGCTGCCGCAGCCGTCGCAGCGGTAGACAGTCTGCCCGCCCGCTGTGCAGGTGGGGGCGGTGGTGTGCGCCACATAATTGTGGGACAGGGCGTTTGTGATGTCGGTGATCTGCCGCTCGCCGCAGACCTCGCACTCTTTCACGGTATAGCCGGGGTTGACACAGGTGGCCTTAACGGTGTAAGTCGAGTAACGATGCTCGCCCTTGGGGGTGCCGGTGGTTTTCACATCGCCGCAGCGGATGCAGATTTCCAGCAGCTTGCCCTCGGTCTCGCAGGTGGCCTCGCGGACAAGAACACTCTGATAGGAATGGCCCAGCGCGTTCTCATAGTCCCGTTTCTCAATGATGCCGCAGTCGGGGCAGAGATAGCGGGAGTAGCCCAGCGTCAGGCAGGTGGGGGAAACGGTGTCCAGCAGCTTGAAGTTGTGGTCGCCGTTGCAGCCCTTATCCCCGCAGCAGCCGCCCTTGCAGCCGGAGTCCTGACAGCCGCAGTTGGGATTTCCGCAGCCGCAGGAACAGGAGCCGTCATCTGCGGTCACAGTGTCCCGCAGCCACACATTCGCCACGCCGTTCTCCGTCATCTCCACGCCGTTATAGGTGTAGATGATCTCATAATAGACAGCGTACTGGCCCTCCTCGGTGTAGCTGGGCGCAGAGGTCAGGGTGCAGGACTCCGCAGAATTGCCGTAGCGGATTTGAGTGCGG
Source organism: uncultured Oscillospiraceae bacterium (assembly GCA_910588105.1). GTDB lineage: Bacteria > Bacillota > Clostridia > Oscillospirales > Oscillospiraceae > Enterenecus. The sequence goes on from CAJUQD010000017.1 coordinate 50,697, forward strand.
ACGCCGCTCTCGGACAGGTCGGAAACGGTCAGGGTATGGGGCTGGCCGTCTACCACACCATAGTAACCGGCCACCACGCTCTTTGCCGCCACATAGGAGGTCTTGGTGTAGTCGCAGAGGGTGCAGTGTTCCACAATGGCAAAGCGCCCGTTGCTGATCTGAGGCAGGATTTCCGTTTTCATGGTATGGCGCTCCAGCACAGAGCTGTTGGTATGGCGGGTGCCATAGCAGAAGCAGCAGTATTCGCCGCCTGTGGTGATCTTATTGTGGTAGGTGCTGTCCGCGTACTCATAGCGCACAGTCTCGTCCAAATCCTCCATAAACTCGGCGGCGCAGTCGTAGAGATAGTAGACATTCTTATTGAAGCCATAGCCGCTGATGCCGCCGTTGCTGTTCATGGTGCCGCAGGTGTCACACATGGCTTTTGTCCAATGATAGCCGGTATAAACGGCATCCACGCCGGGGGTGCCGTCGAGGATGCTGCCCATCCCCTCGCCGCCTACCATCGTGCCGTCCGAGTACATCACATTTCGGGTCAGGGCGCTTGCGCCGTCGCGGGTGTACTCCGGGGTGCGCCATGCGGAAAAGCTGGTGGGCTTTTCACAGACGGCACAGTAAAAGGTCTCATGGGTCAGGACGGCATTGGCGTCCAGCTCGTTGGTGCGGTTGTTGGCGGTCAGCCAATGCTCCGCGGGGTCATGGTATCCGTTCTCCTGCGCGGCAAACGCCATGGGCATGATGCTCATGGTGAGTGCCAGCGCCAGCAGCAGGCTGATAAGGGAACGGGGAATGCGGTTTGTTTTTTTATTCATGCAATTCCTCCTGTTTGTCCATAGATTTGTCGCAGGCTGTTGAACAGCCCGGACAGGGGCGGGCGCGGGCGCTGCCCTCTTGGACAGCGCCGCCCCCGCTTTGCTGAAAATGTCCGGCGAACTGTTGGCAGGGATCAGACGGTGAACAGGCCGGACAGGAGCGGAACGAGGGTCATACCGATCAGGGCGACGCCTCCGCCGGCCATGAGCTGCTTCATGCCCTGGCTCTTAGCTCACTACGGATAAAGAAGCAAGGAGAGGTTAAAAATTTTTGCCGTTCCCATCCGGCGGGGCCTCGCCGGATAGGTCTGGCTCAATCGTCGGGCAAGTCCACCTTGCCTACAAAAGAATAATAAATCTCGATGTCCTGGTGGCGCGTTCCCTGCTCGTCCTTCCAGCACTCATGCACCACGATTTTCTCCACGAACTCCCGCAGGAGGGTGGGGGTCAGCTCCTCGAAACTGGTGTACTTCCGCACAACGGCCATGAACTTCTCCACGTTCACAGCGGCCTCCTGCGCCTGCCCCAGCTCCGCCTGTAACTCGGCGGCACGGGCCTTCAGCGTGGCCTGCTCCTGCTCATAATCGGTGGACAACTCCATGAAACGCTCGTCCGTAATGCGCCCGCTCACGCTGTCCTCATACAGACGCTTGAAGATGCCGTTCAATTCTCCGATGCGCTTCTGTGCCGCCTCCAGCTCCCGGCGGCGGGCGGCGTTCTTCCGCTTGCCGCCGTCCTCGTTCTGTGCCATCAGCAGCTTCATAAACCGGGCCTCATGCTTGGCGGCGTAGCTGGTGACTTTCCGCAGATTTTCGGTCACGCCCGCCGTCAGAAGGTCGGTGCGGATGAAGTGCGCCGTACAGTCGGCGGTGCGCTTCTTGTAGCTGCCGCAGATGTAGCAGTCCTGCCGCCGCTTGTCCGTTTCGTACCTCTGCTGGTACATGACGCTGCCGCAGTCGGCGCAGAACAACAGGCCGGAGAACAGGCCAACCTCGCCGTAGCGGTTAGGCCGCTTGCGCTGTTTGCGAAGCTCCTGCACTCGCTCCCAGGTGGCCTCGTCAATGATGGCCTCGTGGGTATGCTCAAAGACCATTATCTTGTCCTCTGGGTTGGCAACGCTGGTCTTGACCTTGTAGGACACCTTCTCCGTCTTGAAGTTGACGGTATGCCCCAGGTACTCCCGCCGTTCCAGGATGTGCGCCACGGTGTTGCTCGACCACTTGCAGGGGTAGTCCGGGTAGTAACGGCGGGTGCTGCCGGTGCGCCGGTACTCCATCGTCCCCGGCGTGGGGATGTTCTGCTCGGTCAGCATCCGGGCAATCTTGGTGGGGCCGTTCCCGGCAAGGCACAGACTGAATATCTGCTTTACAACAGGTGCGGCCTCCGGGTCAACAACGAAGTGTCCGTCCGGGCCTTTCAGATAGCCATAGACCGGCTGGCTGGTGATGGGTTTTCCGCTCATGCCTTTAGCCCGGAAAACCGCTTTGATTTTCTTGCTCGTGTCCCTCACCATCCATTCGTTAAATAAATTCCGCAAGGCGCTCATGTCGTTGTCGCCCTGGGCGCTGTCCACGCCGTCATTGATGGCGATAAAGCGGACGCCCTTCTTTGGGAAGGTAATTTCTGTAAATAGGCCCACTTGCAGATAATTCCGTCCCAGGCGTGAGAGGTCTTTCGTCACGACCGTCTTGACCGCGCCGCTCTCCACAGCGTCCATCATCTCGGTGAAGCCGGGCCGCTGGAAGTTGGCTCCGCTCCATCCGTCATCCACGAAAAACTGATAGGGCATCAGGCTATGCTCACGGGCGTAGCTTTCGAGGATGCGCTTTTGATTGGAAATCGAGTTGCTCTCGCCCTGCAATTCATCGTCTCGACTGAGGCGGCAGTACAGGGCGGTGATAGGGGCTTGCATGGTTTGCTGTCTAATCATCGTTCCTCCGTTCCGACAGCCCCGGCCCCGCTATTCCGATGGCAACAGTATAGCACAGGCCGGGGCGGTTGTATAGTGCTTTTTACTTCCTTACAAGAAAAAGTTTTAAGCTGGGGCTTATCGCGGAACTACCGGCAGGAGGTCACGGGCTGGGGCCGATCTGACAGCGGCTCTCGGCCTCCAGGACTTTCGCCATTTTGTCAGCGGCGGTGTCGGTGGTGTCCTGCTTGAAGTAGCCGGAAACGGTGAGGACGGTGTTGCCCATGCGGATTTCAGTCACGCAGTCCGGGCGGCGGGTGGTGGTCTTGCTGGGGGTGTCGGTCATAGGCGGCTCCTTTCAAATTTTTGTTGTGGACATTCAGAGGGCTGTTTTCAGGCTTGGAATGGTAACATACAGCCCCCTGTTGAGGACGGCCCAAAAGTCCCGTGATACCGGGCTTTTCGAGGGCCTAAACCGTTACATAGCGGCCCGGTGGCGGCGTACCCGTTCACAGGTCTTGCGGCGTTCTTCCTCCTTGGCGCACTCCGGGCAGTATTTGGCCCGGTTGGATTTTGGGATGTACCAGCCGCCGCACAGGACGCACTTTTTTCTTTCCCGGCGGTGGAGCAGGGCGGCGCACAGGCTTTCGTCCAGGGGCAGCACCGCCGCCCGAAACCAGCGGCAGATCAGCGAGTAGGAAATGCTCTGCGGGCAGACACATTCCTCCC
>CAJUQD010000018.1 GCA_910588105.1 uncultured Oscillospiraceae bacterium
ACGGCAGGCATACCGTCAGGCCAGCATCTTTTTATGCCCTTGTCCAGTGTAGTTCCTTATCAGTACCCACCTGTCTGCGCCGCTCGGAAGTGTGCGGCCTCCGCTGGGACGCGGTGGATATGGAAGCGGGGACGCTCCACATCTGCCACACGGCGGTGAAAGCCAATGGCAGGGTGTTATACTCCGACAGCACCAAGACGGCCACCAGCAACCGGGTACTGCCCCTGACGGCCTCCATGCGGGAGTACCTGGGAAGCGTCAGGGAACGCCAGGAGGAAAACAAGAGGCTGTTTGGCCGGGACTACACCGACAGCGGGTATATCTGCGTGAAGCCGGACGGCACCCCCATTGACCCGGATTTTGTGACCCACCACTTCCGGCGGGTGCTGGTGGCAAACGATGTGCCCATTATCCGCTTCCACGACCTGCGGCACAGCGCGGTGAACACGCTCCGCAAGGGTGGCTGCGACGTGAAGGACATTCAAGCATGGCTGGGGCACAGCGATGTTTCTACCACGCTCAATGTATACGGCCATATCCTCCAGGGCGATATGGTACGGCTGGGGAATGTGGTGGACGCGGCGTTGTTCCAGGCTCCCAAGGCTGGCTGACGGTTTAGGGAATGCGGGGCCTCCTGCGGGACATCTGCGGGACACACCCAACAGGATGAACTTTTGAACGAGAAAACAATAGAAAAACTCCCGAAACCTTACGATTTCGGGAGTTTACATGGTGGAGACTACAGAACTCGAATCTGTGACCTCTTGCGTGTGAAGGATTTAGTCACAAATGTCTCCAACCAGTTGCGCCACAACCAATTCCTGATTTCAAATTATTCGGTTTTGCAACATATTTCGCAACAGATCAAAGGGCTATTGCGAATTCCTTGTTTTCCGGTATATGAATGCCTTGCGATACAGGCCCAAGGCACCTGGTTTTATACCCATATACGGACAAGGAGGTTAGTATGACTTCTATTATTTCGATTACAAACTCCAAGGGTGGTGTAGGTAAAACCACAACTGCCCTTAACTTAGGAATGGCGCTTGTTTCTGAGAAAAAGCGAGTGCTATTGTGCGATAATGATCCCCAGGGCAATCTCACAGCTTCATTGGGCTATATCCCGGCAGAGCAATCCCGCACCTTGGCGAATCTTCTGCTGGCTGCCATCGACTATCCGGAGGATCTGGAACTGCACCTTGGCCGCACCATCATACATACGGACAGCGGCCTCGACCTGCTTCCGGCTAACCGCCGGCTGGCTGATGCCACCGCACGGCTTCAAGTGATGCAGCTATCTCAGTACAATGCCGTGGGCGAGGTAAACCGGGCCTGCGAGAAGGTCATGTCTGTGTTGCTGGAGCAACTGCAAGGCCAATATGATTATATCATAATTGACTGCGGATTGAAACATGAACTTTTGACCGTCAACGCCTTGGCGGCCTCGGACTACTGCATTATCCCGGTACAGGCTCACTTTCTGGCCAGCGAGGGAATCCCCGATGTGCTGGAGCTGGTCAAATCGGTGCAGGCCAAATTCAATCCCGACCTCAAAATTGCGGGGATCCTGCTGACTATGTACCAGTCCAGACCCCAGCTGTGCCAGAGTGTGAAAGCCAGCGTTTTCGAGGTCTACGGCGAGGATTTCCACGTGTTCCAGCGGCCCATCGAATATTCCATCAAAGTGGCGGAATGTCCGGCAGCAGGGCAGAGTATTTTCGAGTACGCCCCCAAAAACGCCGCCGCCGAATCCTACCGCAGTCTGGCGGAGGAGGTGCTGGCCCTTGGCTAAAAAGGTGATGGATGATCTGCTGAAGCGCCGGATGTCCGCTACCCAGCAGGCATCCGAGCTTCAAGTGGGTGAGGAAGCATATGCGGTGTTAACGCAAGTAAGGACGACCACACCTGCTGTCGTCATCTGCGACCTGCCTATGGACAAGCTGGATTCCTTTTTCACCACTGATATAGGCTTTCGACCCTATCCCCCCGCCAAACTGGAAGCTTTTGCTCAACAACTGGCGGAGGAAGGGCTGTTTGAGCGGATCATTGTCCGTCCCATCCCAAACACAGACCGCTATGAAATCTTGGCTGGTCATAACCGGGTGGCGGCAGGTAAACTGAACGGCTGGGCCACAATCCCCGCCCAGATCGTGGAGGTGGATGATGCCCGTGCAGTTGTGATAGCCACGGCCACAAATCTTCTCCGGCGGAATGAGCTGACAATTATCGAACGTGGCAAGGCATACAGGGCTCTGTTGGAGGCCAAGCGGAAACAGGGATATCGCTCGGATATAACTTCTGGCGACAATCGCCAGAAGTTCCTTGCCCGGGAGGTAGTAGCCCAATTCTTCGGCGTCACGGAGTACGAGATCCGCAAGGCGGTCAAGCTCACCTGCCTCATCCCGGAACTGGCCAGCATCCTGGAGACAGCCCCGAAGCAGCTGAACCTGGCCTGCGCCGATATGATAGCGGACTATGACCCGGAATCCCAGCAGGCGTTCATTGAGATGTGCCGCAATGAGAGTTATCCGCTCAACAAGGCCGCTATGAAGTATATCGCATCCAAGTGTCCGCCCCCTTCCGCCAAGCGCCAGGATATGTACGAGGCATGGAGGGAGGCTCGGGCGCGGGCCGAAAAGCGCCTGGCCGCCCCACCCAAGAAGATATCCTTTGACCGCAAGCAGTTCGCTCCCTATTTGGACGGACGCAGCGACAAGGAAATTGAGGCCCTGTTTCTGGAGTTCTTGCGGGAGCGGGTGAGATAATGTATAATATCAAAAACAAGTGCTCGGGGGTATTGCTATGAGCGAACAGGACAAGATTCAATTATTTGAGGATCAGCCAATCCGAACAGCGTGGGATGCAGAACAGGAAGAATGGTTCTTTTCCATAGTAGATGTGGTGGGCGTATTAACAGGCCAGCCGACGCAGCGCAATGCCAGTATCTATTGGGCTGTACTGAAAAAGCGGCTAAAGGATGAAGGTGCAGATCAGCTGCTTACAAATTGTAAGCAGCTGAAATTAAAATCTCCGAAAACCTGCGGGACAATATAAGCACCACTGAGCTCATTCTAAATATGCTGGCGGAAAACTCTACCAAGGAAATCTCCAAGAGGGACAACCGGAGGGTTTTGAAGAAAATCGTGAAGTGGCACAGCGGGGCGGCGGGGTCGCCCACATTGCCCGTCAGGCGTTAGAGAGTGAAACGGGAGCGCCAGTGAATGCCATGCAGTTGAATACCGTAGTCACCAATATGATCGAGTAGGTGGCCGAATCTCAGCCGGATGATCCGAAGGAATCAGACAACTAACAATCAAAAAATACTGAAGGGAAAAAGCTTGACGCCGCGAGGCGTCAGGCTTTTCTTTTGCCCTGGAGGTGGCCCTATGCGTATTCCCATCAGCGAAATCAAGGTAAACCCCGGGCGGCGGGAGACTGCGCCGGTCGATGTCCGGGAACTGGCGGACAGCATTGCCGAGATCGGCCTGCTCAACCCCGTCACAGTCAGTCAAAGCCGAACCCTCATCGCCGGGCTCCACCGGCTGGAGGCCGTCAAGCTGCTGGGATGGACGGAAATCGAGTGCGTTGTCAGCAGCCTGGAGGGCCTGCGGGCCGAACTGGCGGAGATCGACGAAAACTTTGTCCGTAGCGATCTTACCCCTTTGGAGTTCGGTGAGCTGCTTCTGCGCCGGAAGGAGATCTACGAAGCCCTCCACCCGGAATCAAAAAACGGGGGTGACCGCAGAAGCGAAGGAATCAGAACGTCAAATTGTCGTTCTGATTCTGTAAGTTCCTTTGCCCAGGACACCGCCGAGAAGCTGGGCGTTGGTCGCCGCACAGTGGAGCGCCAGGTGCAGATTGCAAAAAACCTAACTTCCGAGACAAAGGACATCCTCCGGGAAGCGGATATGCCGGTCACCCGGAAGCAGGCCCTGGCCCTCTCCCGGCTGGCGCCGGGCCCCCAGGCGGAGGCCGCCGCCCTGCTGGCCGCCGGGGAGATCCAGTCGGTGGAGGAGTACGCGCCTCCGGTTCGGGCGGGGCCTGTCCCGCAACCCGGCCCTGTGCTGACCCCGGATGCTTTGGCCGCTGAAGCGTCACAGTTCGCGCAGGTGCTCCAACGGACAGCCCAGCGGTGCCGCCCGGAAGCATTTGCCCAGTTGACGCCGCCCCAGCTCAGCACCCTCCGGCGGCAGATGGGCAGCGCCCGCGAGGCCGTAGAAAAATTTGAAAAGCTATTGGAGATGAACACGAAATGAGAAATGACCGAACCTCCCGCAGCCCCTTTGACAGCTCGGCGCTGGATCGCCTGCGCCGGATGGGGCTGGCCACAGCGGACGGCTCGGTGGAGCGGGACGCCATGGCGGTGTTCTGCTGCATCTTCGCCGGCCAGTTCTATGACGACCTGTGCGACTACCATCAGGACGATGCCCAAGCGATCAGGGCCGCTGTCACCCCCCTGGTGGATGGCGCGGACACCGGCGATCCCCAGGGGAAGTTCCTGATGATCTGCCTGCAATACGACAGCATCTACCGCACCCTGCCCGACCCGGTTTGGTGGCTCAGCGGCAGTCCGGCCTTTGCCGAGGCGTTCGCGGACGGCTTTCTGGCCCACTTGAAACGGCTGAATGAGATGACAGGAGGTTAAGCCCGATGGCACAGGACAACACGATTTATATTGTCCCGGCCTCGCTGCAAGAGGCAAACGACTATTTGGCGGAGCACATCCGTCAGTACCGGCCCATGCACGGCTGCAAATTCTCCGTGGGGTGCGCCCTGGACGGAGAGCTGGTGGGCGCGGCCATCGTGGGCCGCTGCCGGGACGACAGCCAGGCCCTGCAAATTGACCGCATTTACACCACCGGGGGCCGAACCGCCTATGGGATGCTCTACGGCGCGGCGGCCCGGGCGGCCCAGGCCCTGGGCTACTGGCGGATCATCGCCTTCCTACCGGCGGACAGGCCGGATTCCGCCCTGCGTGCGGCGGGATGGGCCCGTGCCGACCCTGTGTATACCGGCAGGAAGCGGGCATCGAAAATCCTGCGCTATGAACGGCTGCTGATGACGCGCCGCCGGTGGAGGAGGTGAGATCATGAAGGGTATCAAAGTCTATACACCCCCGGAGCGGGCCGCGCCCGTGGCCCAGTTCATCGACGGCCTGGAGCCCCGGCTGCGGGAAAAGCTGATCCGTCAGCTCATCGTCCTGCCCACCACACCGCGGGCCAACCTCCGGGAGCCCCACTACAAGCATTTCACCCTGGAGCGGTACCGGGAGCTCTACGAGCTGCGCGAGCGGGGCCGTGTGTTGGTGCGGGTCATCTTCACCATCCGGCCCAATGGGGAGGTCATTCTGCTCCATGGCTTCATCAAGCGGCAGAGCCGGGACACCATGCAGGCCCTGGAGCAGTCCCTCAACATCCTGGCCCGGCTGCGGGAGCGGCCGGAGCTGGCAATAGAGTACATCGTGAAGGAGGAAAAGCCGTGAACCGACATACGCCCATTCGCGGGCCCCCCGTGGGGGTGCGCCCGGATATCCCAGCACCCAATTTGACGAAAGGAGTATTTGAACCCAATGAAAAAGATTTGCCTTTGCCTGCTGCTGACGGCGGCGCTGACCATGAGCGCCAGCGCCCTGGAGGTGCCCACCAATACGGTGGTGCAGAACCTCAACGGCAGCCAGCAGGTGGTCAAGACCTACACCGTTTCCCCCGAGGTGGATGCCCAGACGCTGATCGAGGAGCCCTTCCAGCTGGAGGGCTTTCTCTATACCTACGCGGACATCGTGAAGCAGGACAACCGGGTGGCCGAGCGCCAGTCCCACACCGAGACGGTGACGGTGGAGACAGCTAAGAAAAACCTGGACGTGATCCTGGAGCAGCTGGCCCCCACCATGGAGTATGACGACGGCACCTGGGCGGGCACCCTGGCCCTGGATCACACCAGCATCAGCACACAGGCGGCGGGCTACACCACCGGCAGCAGTACGGTGACCGCCACCAAGACCATCGGCCCGCTGGACCGCAACGATATGTCCTATGTCCCGGCGACCACGACAAAGAACGGGGTGACGCTGAACCTGTCCAACGTGGAGTGGCAGGTCATCGGCGCCGATGTGGTGGGGGATGTGATGGCGCCCTGTTCCTACCAGGCGGTGGCCACCTACAGCGGCAAGAGCTACTACAAAGCCGCTACCGGGTACGTCACCACCGCCAACTATGTGGGTGAGGTCACCCACGAGGGGGTGGAGAGCGTCACCTACCAGGTGACCTACCTGGGCGAGGAGTATGAGCCGGAACCCAGCCATGCCCCCGAGGAGGGGCAGCCCAACCTGCTCCAGCGGGTGGTGTCCTCCCCCAATTTCCTGCGCAATGTGCTGGGCGGCGCGGGCGTCATCACGGCGGTGGTGCTGACGGTGCTGCTGATCCTGTCCCGCCGGGAGGTCAAGTCGCTGCGCTCCGAGGACGGGGAAACTGATGACGAACAGGAGGAAAGCGGAACATGAAAAAGATGAGAAACCTGCTGGGGCTGGCCCTGGCGGCGGGGGCGGCGCTGTCCCTGACGGCACCGGCCTTTGCTTCGGATTACAGCTTTGCGACCACCGCGCCCCAGGACTACTACGGCAGCACCAGCTACGAGGACGTGTACGGCTCCCAGTACAACTACGGCGGCAGGAACGCCGTGGATTACAAGGTGCCCGAACTGGAGTATGGCCGCATGAGCACCACCCAGACGGGCATCATGGAGCGCACCATCCTGCCTGGGCTCCAGGGGGCTGTGGTGAGCGACTCCGGCAGCTACGGGATCGGCGGCGGGGGCGGCGGCCCCCTTACCGAGCTTGTCATCGACGGCACCGGCGGTTCCGGGCCGGTCACCACCACGCCCGTCATCCAGCAGCCCGGTTACACCAGCGTGTCCGGCATGGCCTACAAGGACGGCAGCATCGGCACGGTGAAGATCCCCAAGCTGGGCATCAGCGTAAAAGTCTGGGAGGGCGAGACCACCGCCAGCATGGCCAAGGGCCTGGGCCACTACAGCTCCACCTCCGGCTGGCTGGGGAACGTGGGCGTGTGTGGGCACAACCGGGGGGCCCGGTATAATATCGGCGCCATCAAAGATCTCAAGCCGGGCGATATCATCACCTATACCACCGTCTACGGCACCCGCACCTATCAAGTGACTATGGTGAAGACCATCGCCAACAACGACTGGAGTTATCTCCAGGGGACGGTGGACAACCGCATCACCCTTACCACCTGTCTGGCCAACCAGCCCGCAAAAAGAATTTGCGTGCAAGCCGTGGAGAAAAGTGCCTGAAAAACTCTGAATCTGCAAAAATGGAGAAGGTGAGAACGCTAAATCAATTTATCGGCGCAGGGAAATAAAATAATCCTTTGACAATTCCGCCGCGTGGGATTATGCTCGAATCAGAAAAGAAACGGTAAAGGAGCGTGAGACCATGAGGAAAAGGATGATAAGCGTACTGCTGTGCGCTGTGGCGGCCGTGTCTTTAGCCATTCCGGCATTTGCGGCCTACCGGGATGTGCCTGCCGACTACTGGGCGGCAGACGATATCCAGTATGTCACTGAGCGGGGGCTGTTCAACGGCACCGGCAGCGACACCTTTGGGCCATCTACCGAGATGAGCCGGGCCATGCTGGCCACGGTGCTGTACCGCTATGCGGGAAGCCCGCCCGTGGCGGGAGCCGCCCCTTATGCCGATGTTGTCGCCGGGAGCTGGTACGAACCCGGCGTGGTCTGGGCCTATCAGAACAAGATTTTCCCCAGCGCCAACCTGGAGCGGGGGCTGCTGTACCCCAACGAAAACGTCCGGCGGGCAGAGTTCTGCGTCATGCTGTACCGCTTTGCCCAATCGCTGGGCAAGGCTACTGCTGACCCTGCCGCCGTGGAACGATCCCCCTTCACCGATATGGACTGGAGCCGCTTCTCCATGGCAGGCTTCGGCCCCATCTACCATGAGGCCGAGGAGGCCATGCTGGGCTGGGCCTGGCCCACGGGAATCATGGAGGGCACGTCGATAACCACGATCAATCCGCTGGGCACCATCACCCGGGCGGAGGTGGCGGCCATGCTGGCCCGCGTTGACCGCAATGTGCTGGGCGGGACGGAACCCACGGTGCAGCCCACGCCCTCCCTGACGCCCGATCCGAGTCCCACCCCCACCGGGAGTGGGTATACCACCGCCGATGGAAAGCCGCTGACGGAGGAAAATGTGCGGGCTGCTATTGTGGCGCTCAGAACCACCTATCCGCCTATGGCAACTTATCCTACGCCTTACTGTTCAAACGATCCTCTCAATCGACCTTATAGCAATTGTGACCATTGTGCAGGCTGGGCTATGCTATGTTCCGATGCAGCTTTTGGAATATTACCGTGGCATCGTCAGAGCAATCCAGATTGGAGTGATATCCGAATCGGTGATCTTGTTCGGTATGATACCAAGTCCAGTGGCCATGTAGTGGTTGTGATAGATAAAACGGATGAATACATTGTTGTTACGGAAAGTGGCACAAATAACAAAGTTCGATGGAGCGGCCAGTATTTCAAGTCTTGGCTGGAAAATCAACCCGGATACGCCATCTGGACACGCTATCCTGAATAGGTAAATATTTTACACCGAAAGGCCGGACTGCGAAAGCAGTCTGGCCTTTGTCATGCAAGGAGGAAACGCAATGAAAAACACGATCATCAAGCGCACGTTGTCCCTGCTTCTGGCGCTGGTCTGCGCCCTGGGCGTTCTGCCCCTGTCCGCTTTCGCGGCTACGGGGCTGTCCAGCGCCCCGGACAGCATTACCCAGAAATCCTCGGACTATATGTACATCGGCGGCCGTCCCGTGCGCTACCGCGCTGCCAGCGAAACCATCAACAGCAAGGGCCTACCCTATGTCTTTGATGAGCAGGTGACTGTCCCCGGTCTGGACGTCCCCACCCGTGCCCTGTGTGCCTACCACAAAGGAACCTTGGGCAACGGGGCAAATGGGCAGAAGTGGAACTTCAAAACCGAGGTGACCGACCCCTCGCTAAAGACCCTGCTCACCTATGTCTACGCCCACACCTACGGCAACTTCACTGCCGCGGGCAATGCCCGCGGCCTGGAGACCTGGGGCAGTTACTGGTCCGACATCTGGTTCATGGTGGCCCAGGCTATGTCCTGGTACTATGAGTACGGCATCATCATCGACGTAACCTCCAACCGGGAGGGCTTCATCGAGCAAATGGCGGAGGAGTTTGTCGCGGCCATGAAGCTGTACCACCGCACCTACGGTCAGTCCTCCTGGATCAAAGACTGGGATGCCATCGACACCCATAGCATTATCGACAGTTCCGATAACGGTAAGACTGGCAACTCTGCCTATGACTACATCAAAACCGGCGTTGACCTGGTGCTGGATCATCCCGAGTATTACCACAAGTATCATCTGTGGATCTACGAGTGGGACAGTTCCCAACCGTGGAAGCTGCCCGGTCAGTCCGGGGTGCCCATGCAGCGGCTGCTGATTGCTGTGCCAGAAGAAGGCGAAGATGATGACACCATCCGAATGACGGTCAAAAAACTTGAAGCAGGTACCAACAAACCGATAGCCGGAGTCACTTTCAAGGTAGAGAACGCTGTTGATTCATCCGCCTTTTCTGTGTCACGCCAGACTGGGGCAGACGGCACCCTGACGCTGACTGAAACGGATGGTCTCACTGCGGGTCAATATACCATCACGGAGGAGGCAGTGCCGGAGGGCTATGTGGCCCAGACTGCCTCCCAAACCGTAACTGTCATGCCCAATGACTCCATCTCCAACACGTTCGTGTTCTACAACCAGCCCAATAAAAAAGAGGGCGACGGCTCCATCCGCAAAATTGATGCGGACAACCCCACCGTAGGCATCCCCGGCGCGGTCATCCGCATCACCTCGGTCAAGCTGGATGACGGCGGCAGCTACTTTAGCGAGTTCGTCACCAAGGACGGCGGTTATATTCTCAAAGAGGATCTGGACTTCTCCAAGCTGCCCACCGGGTCGTATATCGCGGAGGAGATCACCCCGCCGGAGGGCTATATCCTCAGCTCCGATGTGAGCAAGGTGAAGCAGCCCTTTGTCTGGGACGGCGAGCATGACATCAGCCTCATTTTTGAAAACAGCTCCAAGGTAAAAATCCAGCTCAAGAAGGTGGATGAGAGCAGCAGCCCCCTCCCGGGAGCTGTTTTTTTGATTCTCCGGGACGGGCAGATCATCGGCACGGAGGAGACTACGGCGGACGGCACCATCACGGTGTCCAACGTCACCGAGGGCCACTATGAATTTGTTGAGGTGGCCGCCCCGGAGGGCATGGACTGCGACAAAACGCCCGTTGGCGTTCACGTCAATGCCGAGGATCTCCAGGGGGAGCAGACCATTGTGGTGACTAAAATGAACCATCACAAGCGATCCCTCACCATCACCAAGCGGGACGCGGAGAGCGGCGATCCCATCCCCAACACCTCCTTCCACATCCGGGGCGTGAACCTGGGCTATGAGAACGATGTGGTCACCGGCGCGGACGGCAAGGCCGTGCTGGAGGCCCTGCCCAGCGGGTGCTATGAGATCGAAGAACTGGACGTTCCGAAGCCCTACCTGCTGGACACCAACAACCGCAAAACGGTGTGGATTGACAGCGAGAAGGACAAGGACATCGTGGTGGACTTCGTCAACTCCACCCTGCCGGGAATGCGCCTGGTGAAACGGGACGCCCAGACGGGCGAATTCGTCAAGGGCGCCACCTTTAAAATTGAGGAAGTGGACGGCGGTTTCACCGACCAGCGCCAGACCGGCCCGGACGGGGTCATCTTCTGGGAGAACCTCCGGCCCGGGGCCTACAAGGTTTTCGAGGTGGAACCGGCCCCCAACTATGTCCATGATGACACGGTTCACATCGTCCAGCTGGAGCCTGACCGCACCACCACCCTGGAGGTCACCAACATCATCAAGCCCACCCTCAAGGTGCTGAAGGTGGACAGCATCACCAAGAGCCCCATTGCCAACGTCAAATTCCAGATCTGGCGCGGGTCTGACGACACCATCACCGGCGAGCTCAACGACCTGGGTGTGTTCTACACCAACGAGGCCGGTGAGATCGTGCTGGAGCACATCGACACCGGCTGGTACCGCGTCAAGGAGCTGGAGAGCGCCCCCGGCTTCACCATCAAAGCGCCCGACACCCAGGATATTTACCTGAAGGCGGGCGAAACCCACGAGGTTCAGTTTGAAAATGTGCCTAAAAACGCCATCGTTGTCGAGAAGTACGATTCCGTCAGCCACGAGGCGCTGAGCGGGGTCACCTTCCAGCTGCGGTGGCTGGGCGGCGCGTCGGGCACCGGCGGCACCGTCATCGGGCAGAAGAAAACCGGCCTCAATGGGATGTGTATGTGGACAGGGTTAAACCCGGGCTCCTATATCGTGGAGGAGGTAGATCCGGGGGACGGCTATACCATCCTCCAGTCCTCTGAAACGGTGTTCCTGGCGGACAGCGGCGAACAGTCCGTGGTCACGGTGCGCTTTGAAAACGCGCCGGACGGTTCCCTCCTGATCCGCAAGGTATGCGCCACCAACCCCAGCATCACCCTGCAAAACGCCGAGTTCAAGGTGACCTACTCCGACGGCACCCTCATCGGCGATTCCAACGGCATTTTCCGCAGCGATGAGAACGGCGAGGTGCGCATTTCCGGCCTCAAACCCGACAAGACTGTGATCGTCACCGAGGTCACCGCCCCGCCGGGATTTATCAAGGACACGCAGAGCCAAAGTATTCAAATCAAGGCGGGCAAAACGGTGACGATCACCATGAAAAACCAGCCGAAAGGTAAACTGATTATTCAGAAAAGGGATTCCGCCACCAATAAGCCTTTGAGCGGGGCCGAGTTCAGGATCACCACCGCCGCTGGCTGTGAGGTCGGTTTGGACGGCGTGATCGGCACATCCACGCTCACCCAAAACGGCATCTTTGTGACCGATTCCCAGGGCGAGATCCGGATCACCAACTTGGCGCCGGGCGCGTATGTACTGACCGAGATCAAAGCGCCGGACGGCGGGTACGTCATCGACACGCCCAGCACCAACGTGGTCATCGGCCAGGGCGGCGACACCCAGACTGTGGTCATCAAAAACTCCAAGGCCGGTTCGTTGGTCATCCTGAAGCAGAGCTCCCTGGATGGGAAACCGCTGGAGGGTGTGGAATTTAAGGTCACGACCTCGACGGGCGAGTTCGTCCCCGACGCCAACGGCCAGATCAGCTCCAACGGCCTCTATTACACGGACAAGGACGGCAAAATCACCATCAACGGGGTGGTGGGCACGCTGGTGGTGACGGAAACCCGCAGCATCCCTGGCTATTCCATCGACCCCAACACCAAGACCCAGACGGTGGTGGTGAACCCCAACGACACCCAAACACTGCGCTTTTACAACACGCCCTCGACGACCCTCGTGATCGAGAAGTACATCGAGGGCACCACCACCCCCATCAAGGGCGTGACCTTCCTGATCACCGATTCCAGCGGGGCGGTCATCGGCAATTCCAACGGCGAGTTCATCACCGATGATGCAGGCCGCATTGTTCTGGAGAGCCTGGAGCCCGGCATTACCGTCACCGCGAAGGAGATCAAGACAGTGGAAGGGTTCGTTTTGGACACCACGCCTAAATCCATCAAGATCAAGGCCGGCGAGGTTCAGACGCTCCGCTTCTACAACCAGCGGCAGGGCGGGCTCGTGATCAAAAAGCTGGATTCGATCACGAAAAAGCCCCTCAGCGGGGTGCAGTTCCTCTTGACCTACGCGGACGGCAGCTATGTGGACGCGGACAACGGCCACCTGTCCAGCAAGGGCCTCTACACCACTGACGCCAACGGCGAAATCCGCCTGACCGGGATCGTGGGCACCATCATCATTTCCGAAACCAAGCCTTTGGATGGCTACGTCGTCGATCCGGCCACCCAGAACCAGACGGTGCAGGTGAACGCCGAGGACACCCAGTATATCACGGTTTATAACACGCCCATCGGCGGCGCCGAGCTCATCAAGGTGGACGCGGCAGATAAGACGAAACGGCTGGGCGGCGTCACCTTTGAAATCAGGAAGATGGACGGCGGGCTGGTGCAGACCGTGACCACCGGCAGCGATGGCCGGGTGCACATCAAGCTGGACGCCGGGGACTACTACGCCCTGGAGACCGAGGCCAAGTCGGGTTATAAACTGGATCCCACGCCTCATTATTTCACTGTGGTGGACGGCACGACCGCCAGCGTGACCATCACCAATGAGGCATTCTCCGGCATCATCCTCCACAAAATCAATTCCGTCACAAAAGAGGGGATTTATGGGGTAAAGTTCCTGGTCTACGATGCCAACAAGAACCCCATTGGCGAGTACACCACCGACGACCGGGGGTACATCTACATTGACGACCTCACCGTGCAGGGCAAGGGCCGGCTGTATATCCGCGAACTGGAGGCCGCCCCTGGGTATGAGCTGGACAAGGAGTACAAGACCGTTTATGTGCAGCCCGGGAAAACGGTGGAAATTGAGTGGGAAAACACCCCCATCACCGGGCAGTTCCAGATCCGCAAGTACGCCGCCGAGTACAACGAGGTCACCGGCACCCCGGCGGGCGCTCCCCTGAAGGGCGCGGTCTATGAGATCAGCGAGGCCCGCAGCGGCAAAGTGGTGGACTACATCACCACCGACGCCCGGGGCGTGGCGGCGTCCAAGCCCCTGCCTTTGGGCCGGTACCTCATCAAAGAGGTGACTGCGCCGGCGTACTGGCAGCTCAGCGGCACCACCTTTGACGAAACCTTGGAGTATTCGGGCCAGATCATCAAGCTGTCCGACTATGATAAACCCTCCAACCTGGGCGTCACCATCACCAAGCGGGGCAATGCCCAGGTGCTGGCGGGCAGCCAGATGCGGTATGACATCACGGTGGCGAACACCTCCAACGTGCCCCTTTCCGAGTTCTACTGGCATGATCGGATCCCCACCGACGCCACTCGGGCCACGGTACTAACCACCGGCACCTACAGCGCACGGCTCAACTACCGGGTGCTGTATAAGACCAACTACCGCTCCGGCTACCAGGTGCTGGCGTCCAATCTGCTCACCAGCAGCAACTACTCCTTCAGCCTGAACGCCATCCCCATGCAGGCGGGGGAGTATGTCACCGATGTCTACTTTGACTTTGGGCGCGTCCCTGTGGGCTTCCAATCCACCACCAGCCCCACCCTGACGGTACAGGTGCTGGGCACGGTGGCCAACGGCTATCAGATCATCAACCGGGCCGATGTGGGCGGCAAGTACCGGGGCACCTGGCAAACCGCCCAGGCCACCTGGCTCACCATCGTGCGCAGGCTGGGGCCTGTGCCCACCCTGCCCCAGACGGGGTACTAAAACCAACAGCGGGACGGCTCTTTTCTGAGGGCCGTCCCGCCTGTCTAATGCCTGATAAATTGTGTATCTGCGGAAGGGATGCCATCTTCATCCGCAATATACCGCTCCACCCGCATATGCAGATCATATTTTTCCCGGAGCTGGGCGATTGTCGCCATCATCGGGGACGCATGGTGTGCATCAATGGCTGCCTGGTCTCTCCAAGCGTCGATCAGCAAAACCGTTTCGGGATCGTCCATGGGGAAGAAATAACGGTACTGCTCATTCCCGTTCTCCTTGCGGATCAAACCAGCCGTCCCGCTGGTTTCCATTTCCTCCGCAAATCTGCGGGCGCTCCCATCTGTTCCCGTGTAATACAGGTTCACCACAATGCTC
Source organism: uncultured Oscillospiraceae bacterium (assembly GCA_910588105.1). GTDB lineage: Bacteria > Bacillota > Clostridia > Oscillospirales > Oscillospiraceae > Enterenecus. The sequence continues at coordinate 14,799 of CAJUQD010000018.1, forward strand.
ATGCGGGCACTCCTCCATTTCCTCTCCGCTGCGGCGGGGACGCTGTGCGGCTACTTATGATCCATGCGGGGTTCCAAAGGGACTGTCTCATGTCTGCCATTACTTCCAGATCTTGACCGCCTTCTCGTCCTCGGCCAGACATTGCTCCCGCAGCTTCTCCAGCTCGGCGGTGTGATCGTCCTCGGGATTTTCATAGTCCAGGGTCTTGAGTACCGACCATTCAAAGCCCTCCTCGCCGTACTGCCCCCACAGTGCGGCCAGCCGCTTGTTGGGATGGCTGCCCATGGAGAGCTTGGCCCGGTTGCTGTTGAAGTCGGCCTTGGTATCCTTTGACGCCCCTAAAAACGCTTCGCCGGTGGCCTTACACCGAATTGAGATGACCCCCATCTCCGGGCGGCGGAGCTTCCATTGCTCAACCATCGCTTTTCTCTGCGCTTTGTCCATCTTCTGCGCCTCCTTACATCTTCGGCTGTTGGACGATGAAATCAAACAGCTTTGTTCTGAAGGCATCGTCCCCGTTCAACGAGGCAAATATGCGGTTCACCTGTTCCTTCGGTGTTTCGTCCGGCTTCACGGGCAGATGGACGGACATGAGGAAAGCGGCGGAACGCCCGCCCTCCTGCCGCACCCACGCATTTCCAACCAGCTCGCTGCGGTTCGCGGGGTTCTCGCCGTATTCCACCGCGATGTCTACGATCATGCCGCTGTCAATTTGCAGGGCTGTGGCGGGCAGGCGGAAGGAAAAGGAGCTGAACATGGAGAACTCGGTGTCCTCTATGTCGGGGATACGGGGCTGCTCTGAATGCTCACTCCGGCTCAACTCTGCCATACGCTGGGCAAATTCCGCCTGCTCTTCCTCATTAGCAGGGCGGACTTCATATTTTCCGCAGTCCGGGCACTGTTCTGTTTCTTCCGTGCGGCTGAAAATAAAACCGCAGTTATCACAAGCTAGTATCAATTCAATCACCGCTCCTCATTATAGCAGGGGCGGTGAGCTTTTACAAGGAGCTGATTTCCATAGAACCCACATACCCCGCCCTGGATCGTGCCGCGTTCCTGATTGAACGCACTTGCGTGCCCAGGTATTATCCCCCGCGATACTGCGCCGAGGCCGCCCAGCTGCTGGCTATGCTGGATGCAGTCCGGCAGAAAAGCATCCCGCAGGAACATGGTGGGGATGCCACTGGCAAGCACTAAGGCTTTTTCCGTTTCGGGGCCACGCTGTCATAGCTGAGTTCTATCAGCGGGAAAATCTGTTCATCTGGGACGGTCTCATCCAGCAGCACGGAGATCCAGGAGCTTTTGCTCATGTGATAGGCCGGACGGAATCCATCCTGAGCCAACAGGGAACCCACCAAAACCGGCCCGCATTTCAAATCCATCACGTCAGTAGTCCCATCGCCTGAAAGATCAATGCTTTTCTTCGCCACGTCCATGATGGCGGCGAACCATTTCCGGCTGGCGGGTTGGCGGAACACGGCGTAATTGGGATACCGCACCCAGAGATGCTCCGGCTCAACCCCGTATCGGTTTTGGATGTAAATCGCCATACGCTCCCGCTGGGAAAGCTGTGCCATACCAACACCCCGCTTTGTTTCACTGCTCCATTATACCAAATTACCTGCCGCCCTTCAAGGGACGGCCACAAAGGAGAATTTCATGCAAACCAAAGAAAATTTCTGGGGCTGTCTGTGCCCCAAGCTCCCCCACGTTTACATCCATACCATGGCGGCGGTGCTGCTGTGCGCCGCCCTCACCGTTCCCGCCATGGCTGCAACCAATACGGCCGGCAATGATATGTGGACAGTGGCCCAAAACCTCATCGTCGATATCTACAACCACATCGCCGGAATCAGCACCGTGCTGGCGGGCCTCATGTCCGCCGTGGCGGTCATCGGCGTGAAGCTCACCGGCAACCAGCACAAGGCGGATCAGGCGTGGGACTGGCTCAAGCGAATTTGGGTGGCCTGGGCCATCATCAACGGCATCGGGGCTTTCATCGCTTACATCACCCCGCAGTTCTCCGGCTTCAACACTCTGACGCCGTGACGCCATGCTGGAGCTTTTATTTCGCGGCTTCTTCGAGTGGATCTACGGCCTCATCGTAGACATCTGGGGATTCATTGCCGGAGGGCTGCTGGACATCATGGGGCTGGATTTTGCCTACATCCAGTCCCACATCCCCATCATGGACGACATGGCCCGGGTGCTGATGGCGGCGGGCTGGGCGCTGCTGCTGGGCAACCTGGTGTTCCAGGCGCTGAAAAGCATGGCGGCGGGCCTGGGCTTTGAGGGGGAAGACCCCAAGCTGCTGTTTGCCCGCACCTTTGTGTTCGCATTCCTGCTGTTGGCCAGCCCCCAGATCTGCCGGATCGGGCTGGATCTCACCTCCAGCATCATGGATCTGCTGAGTATCCCGGACGCCACCAATGTGTCCCTGGTGGATGAAAGCGTCTTTGGGACGCTCACCGCCTCCTGGCTCATGGCCATCATTTGCAGCGTCATCGTCATGTTCAAGGTGCTGGGGCTGCTCATTGAGATCGCGGAGCGGTATGTGATCCTGGCCATGCTCACCCTTACCGCGCCCCTGGCCTTCGCCATGGGCGGCAGCAAAAATACCGCGTCCATCTTCACCGGCTGGTGCCGGATGTTCGGCTCCATGTGCCTGCTGATGGTCACCAACCTGGTGTGCTTCAAAATGCTGTTCTCGGTGGTGTCCACGGTGCCCTCCGGGCTGGATGTTCTGCCCTGGATGGTGTTGATCTTTGCCATCGTGAAAGTGGCGAAAAAGTCGGACGCCATCATCACCCGCATCGGCTTGAACCCCGCCATCACCGGCGGCCCCGGGCGAACCCTGCCCGGTATGCTGGCCTACACAGTGGTACGCACGGCGGTGAGCGGTGTGGCAAAGGGCTTCACAGGTGGCGGTTTTGGCGGCGGGAGAACCGCCAGCGCGTCCGCTTCCGGCACAAGACCCGGCAGCGGGTTCAGCGGTTCCCGGTTCGGTTCCCGCTTTTCCGCCGGCGGCGGAGGACGCTTCGGCGGCGCCCGGGGCGGCGGACGCTCCAACAGCGGCCAGACTGCCGAGAGCGGGGCGCAGGGCGGCGAGAGGCCCGGCGGCTCCTTTGGCGGCGGGCGAGGCGGGGGCCGTTTCAGCGGCAGTCAGACTTCCGGGGACAGTTCCCAGAACTTCGGCGGATCGCGTGGCGGCGGCAGGTATACCTACCACAGCACCGGCCAGCAAAGTTCCGCCCAGCAGGCCAATGCCCGGCAGGAAAATACGTCCCAAGCATCCGCCCAGCAGAAGCATACCAGCAGCGCCGCGGCGAACACTGCCCGGGGCGGCGGGCGACCCCAGCAGACCCGGAGAAGTTCTGTGCGGCCTGGAACCGGCCACCCCCAAAGCTATGTGCCGCCCTCCGGCGCGGCCAACACGCCTACGCCTGGTGCGGCGGGGGCAGGCAGTTCCCAGCGGCCCGGTGCGTCCCATCCCGGCGCGGCAGGAACGGCTCCGAAAGGCACCGCGCCGAAGCACCCCAACAGTCCTCAGCCCGGCGCGGCAGGAACGGGAACGCACTCCCAGTCCACCCGATCCACCCATTCCGCAGGCGGCAGCACGGTGAACAGCACCAGCCAGACCTCCGCTCAGACCAATGTGACCACGAACGGCGGCAGAGCGGGTGCGTCCGGCGGGAAAGCACCGCCCACCGCGCCCAGACCGCCCCACCCCGGCGGCCCTGCGGCATCCAAGTCCCCGCCCAAGCCGGGCGATACCCGCGCCACCCGTCGGGACAAGGCGGGCACCGCCCCGAAAACACCCGGCACTCCGGCGGCTTCCGGCGCGTCCCAGGCCGGCGCCGCAGGAAGGCCGTCCCGCAGTACCCAGCGGCCCGCTGAATCTGCATCCCGGCCCGGCAGGAATGCTCCCCCGTCCACAGCGGTGCCCCCAACAGGAGGCACACCTTCCGGCCCGACCCGGCAGGAACCGCGCACATCTGCCAAGCCTGCGTCTACCCCGGTAAAGGGCGGCGCTCCCACGATTCGCCCCGGCGGAGCAGGAACCGCGCCCGCCGGCAAACAGGCGGCGGGACAGTCCCGGACGGCCAAAGCCCGGACGACGCGGGCGAAACCCGTCCATCGTCCACCACCCAACAGGAGAGGGGGGAACAGCCATGGATGAAAAGGAAGGCCGGGGTAACAAAGCGGCCAAGGCGGCGGCGCATATCGCAGCCGCCCTGGCCACCACTGGGGCCAAGGGTGCGGCCCTCGCCGCCGCCCAGGAGGCAGCCCCTTACCTGATTAAAATAATTGCCGGGGCATTGGCCCTGCTGCTCCTCATTCCCATGCTGGTGTTCACCGCCCTGCCCAACATCTTTTTCGGCTATGACAGCTCCACCACGCCCGAGATTGTGGATTTTACCACGTCGGCCCACGGACTGGAGGCGGTCTATCAGAACATCGACCGGAAAAACCAATCCATCATCGACCGGCTGGTGGAGAGCATTCTCCCGAATTTCATGACGGAGGATGTGCCCGATTACGATGATTATGAGGTGGAAAAGTCCCTGGGCAATGTGAACCACTATTGGCTCATTGCCATCGGATCCGTCCGATACAAGCAGGATCTCAATGTTATGGACGAACCCACCATTGAAAAGCTGCTTTCCGACAAGCTGACCTATACCGCTTCCATTACGGACCGCGTCCTGCACATCTCAGTTCGGGATCTGACGCCGGACGCCTACATGGACAAGCTGGGCTTCACCCAGGAGGAAAAGGACTGGGCGGCCCTGCTCTACTCGATGCTGGCGGATGGCCAAAACATCAACCCCGATGGCACCGATGGTACAGGCAACTACACCACCGACTTCGGCGATATCGTCTTTTCCAGTGCCGACACCCCCGTGGTCTACTACAACCAGACGGACGCCCGGTGGGGCAATAAGCTCTATGGCCGCACCGGCACCATCGGCTGGGAGGGCTGCGGCCCCACCGCCCTGGCCATGGTGGTGGCGTCCATGACGGACAACAAAGTAACGCCCTATGACGTAGCCCTATGGTCGGCTCAGAACGGCTATCGCTGTGAGGGCAACGGAAGCTACCACAGCCTGATCCCCAACGGCGGCGAACACTACGGCCTCACTGTTGAGAAAATCGGCAAGGACAGCAAAAAGCTGGTGGAGGCGCTGGAATCGGGCAAGCTGGTCATCGCCATCATGGCCCCGGGACACTTCACCACCACCGGCCACTTTATTGTCCTGCGGGGCATCACCGAGGATGGCAAAGTGCTGGTGGCCGACCCCGCCAGCGTGAAGCGGAGCAATCAAGAGTGGCCCCTTCACACCGTCGTCAACGAGGCCGCCTCCCGGGCCGGCGCGGGCGGGCCCTTCTGGGTGTTCTCGCGGTAGGCGGCGGATGAAATCAACTGTTTGGAGTGAAGCAATATGGAACATGAAACCAATTTGAGGGCGTTTCGGCTGCGCCATGGGCTCCACCTCACCGAACTGTCTGAGGTGTCCTGGTTATCTGACCAGTACATCAGCCGGGCGGAGCTGGGGCAGATCGTGCCCACACCCCGGCTGGAGATCCAGCTGGCAGATGCGGTGGAACTGGCGATCCTCCGGCGTGCCGCCGTCATCCGGGATATGAACCGAGACTTCCGGCGCTGCCGTGGCCATCTGCTGGAGGTGAGCGGCGTTGAATGAGACCTACTATATCCCCGCCAACTTCACCGATGCGGGCCGTGTGATGGGCCTGTTTGAATTGCGTAATCTTGTGGAAGCTGTGATCCTGGTGCTGCCGGTGCTGTACTTCTGCCTGGTGCTGCTGCCCCTGGAGCTGACCGCCAAGATCACGGTGACGCTTATCATCGTGGTTCCCCTGGGGGGCTTTGGGCTCATCGGCGTGCGGGACGACAGCCTCACCCGCTGGCTGGGCGCGTGGCTGCGCTGGCGGCGGGCGAGGAGGCTTATGACATATCGCGGAGGAGGAACAAAATAAACCATGGATTTGAAACAACTGCTGTTCGGCGGCGGGGCAAAAGCCCCCGCCGCCGAACCTTTCCGGGACAGTATCCAGGCATGGCTTCCCATCAAGAACATTGTGGGCGGCGTGGTGGTTACCAAGGACGGGCGCTTCGTAAAGATCCTGGAGGTGCTGCCGGTGAACATTTACTTGAAATCCCCCAATGACAGGGAGAACATCATCTCCAGCTACGCCGCGTGGCTGAAGATCGCGCCGGACGATTTGCAGATCGAGGCCCGCACCCTGCCCGCCGACACGGCGGACTATGTGGAGCGAATGAAGGAGTTCGCCGCCCATGAGCCCAACGAATCTTGCCGGGAGATGATCGAGGACAACATCAAGGAAATCGGCCAGGGGGTGGCCAGCAACGCCCTGCGTCACCGCTTCTTTCTCATCTTCCAGTACGAGGGCCGGATGCACGCCAAGGGCCGCACCACCGCCGCCATCGTCCAGCGGCTCAACGAGGAGGCGGACACCGCCCGGCGGTATCTGGACGGATGTGAGCTGGAGGTGCTGGAGCCCAGCTTTGCCGACGACTTCATTTTGAAGCTGCTGTACGAGATCATCAACAAGCGGACCAGCCGGCGGGTGCAGCTCCCGGAGGGCGTGTTCGACATGACCACCGCCGTCCACGGGATTTATGAGGAATAGCGCAAAAACAGGCGGCTGTCCGATGTTGGCAGCCGCCTGCTGAACTGGAAGTTGTTTAATTCAAATCGAAAGCGGCATTTTCGTAGTCTTTCACATAGTACCGAATGTTTTTCCGCCCCTTTTGAATAATAATATGTCCTTCCGCTTCCAGCTTTGCCTTTTGTGCCTCAACGCCCCCGGGATACTTTGCGTTTAATTCGCCGTCCGCTTTCAGCGTCCTCCAATAAGGCGTTTCGTCGGTAGTCCGCTGATAGCTTGCCCATGCCGCGATGGACACAAAAATCCCTGCTGTAATTGGCTCCGTAAAATCCGCACCGCTCAACGCGGCAAAGTATTCCCGTATTTTTCCGACAGTGGTTACTTTCCCATACGGGACTCGCTTCATTACCTTGTCATACTCAATTGGCGGCGCAAAATACATTCTGTCTCCGCCATATTTTTCAATGCTTTTTGCGTCAGTGATCGTCTGAAATTTTGGCATATCCTTGCTGTCATGCAGCATAGCATTGAAATCTTTTTTATCTTCATTCGCCATATTCGTCACCTCCTACGTTAAGCATACCCCGTTTTAGCGTGTGGTGCAATGAGGCTGTTTTTAAAAATATCTTATCGCACACGATAATTTTAGGCAAGCGTTTTCAAATTTCATTAAGTGAGGAGCAACTCGATGCAAAAGAAAGCAACAAAGGCCCCAGTCAAGCGGGCCAAAAAGAAGGCGGACACCGCCGAACCCAAGCAGAACCCCATCAAACGCCTGCTGTTTGGCGAGGAAAAACCCGACCTGTCCGAGCTGGAGGCGGGCTCCACCACCATCCTGGATATCCTGTCTCCCACCGCCATCGACACCAAGAGCCGGGACTACATCCTGGTGGACGGGGTGTACCACGCTTACCTCTACGTGGCGGGGTACGGCTACTCCACCACCGTGGGCTCCTGCTGGCTGGCCCCGCTGGTGGAGGCCGGGGAGGGCGTCAGCCTGAGCTTCACCGTCAAGCGGCAGTCCAAGGAGAAAATCTTGTCCAAAATCTCGCAGACCACCATGGTGAACCGCTCCCGGATGCGGGATGTGGGGGACACCCGTCAGGACTATGAGGAGCTGGACAGCGCCATCAACTCCGGGCTGTATCTCAAAGACGTGATGAATCGGCAAGGGGAAGACTTTTACTATATGCACACCCTGGTGGAAGTCACCGCCGATGACCCGGAGACCCTGGAGCAGCGGGTGACGGCGGTGGAAAAACTGTGCGTGTCCATTGACATGATCGCTCGCCGCTGCGACTACCAAAACGAGCAGGCATTCCTCTCGGCGCTCCCCCTGCTGGCCCTGGACGCGGACGTGGAGCGCAAATCCCGACGCAACGCCCTCACCTCCGGCGTAGCGGCGGCGTTCCCCTTTGCCTCCTATGAGCTCAGCGACCGCAACGGGATTTTTCTGGGGCTGAACCTGTATAACCGCTCCCCGGTGTTCCTGGACCCCTATGACGACTACAAATACACCAACGGCAACTGCTGGATCGGCGGCTCCTCCGGCGCGGGCAAGACCTTTACCCTCCAATGTCTGGGCGGACGGCTGCGGCAGCAGGGGCGGCGGGTCATCTTCATCGTGCCCAAGAAGGGCCATGAGTTCCGGCCCCTGTGCGAGCTGCTGGGCGGGTTGTACCTGCGGCTGTCCCCGTCCTCCAAGGACTGCCCCAACATCATGGCCATCCGGCGCAAATCGCTGGACAGCTATGCCGGGTTGCGGGACATGGCCGCCCGGGATGATTCCGTCCTGGCCGATAAGATCTCCCGGCTCATCATCTGGTACTCTCTGCAAAAACGGGATCTCTCCGACGAGGACAAAAACCTGCTGGATTCCTCCCTGGTGGAGTGCTACCGGCGGTATGGGATCACCTTTGACAACGACACCATCACCGATGAAAACGGCCGGTTTGTGGAGATGCCTATTCTGCCGGATTGGTACGACGTGCTCTCCCAAAACCCGGACACCAAGCACCTGGCGGTGGTACTGGCCCGGTACGTCACCGGCTCGGCCTCCGCCATGGGCCAGCGCAACCACATCGACCTGGACAACAAGTACATCGTGCTGGACACCTCCGGGATGCCGGACGACCTGCTGCTCCCCGGCATTTTCTGGGCCACCGACATTGCCAACGACCTCATTATGGACGCGGGCAGCGACCTGTCCGCCCTCATCGCCGATGAGCTATGGAGCCTGGTGGGTGCCAACTCCAATCCCCTGGCGGCGGGATTCGTCCAGGAGATGGTGAAAACCATCCGCGGCCTGGGCGGCATTGCCATCACCTCCACCCAGGGGATGCAGGACCTGTTCGGGCTGGACGGCGGCAAATACGGCAAGGGTATTCTGGACTCCAGCCGGATCAAGCTGGTGATGCAGATGGAGGAGCAGGAGGCGCGGCTCATCCAGGGTGTCTTGAATCTCTCTGAGGATGAGGTCAGGCAGATCACCCGGTTCCGCCGGGGGGAGGGCCTGCTGTGCATCGGCTACAACCACGTCCCGGTGCAGTTCCACGCCACTGAGAAGGAGTATGACGCCATCACCACCTCCCCCACCGACTTGCGTACCCGGCGGAAGGAGGGCGGCAAATGAGTTTTCGACAGGATGCCGCCCACCTCCAGAAGCTGGCCAACAACGCCTTTTGCCAGACTGGCACACTGGCGGCGTTGGCAGATAGCGGACAGCCCGACCCGGACAAGCTCCAGAAGGCGCTGGAGCAGACGGCGGCACAGTTTGAGAGCGCGGCCCTGGAGGTGCGCAAGCTGTGCGAACGGTACAGCACCGGCACCGGGGGCTACGGCTCCCGGCCCGTCCTCCCGCCCATGGAGATCGCCGGGTCGGTGGAGCTGCTGGGGTATAACTGGCTCCATATCACGCTGAACACCCTGCTGCCCCACTGCCGCTACCAGCCCCCGGAGTGGCTCAGCGACACCATCCGCCGCCTGCTGGACGACTACGAGGTGCAGGGCTGCAAGCTGCCCTTTTTCAACCGGGCGCTGCTGGTGATCGACGAGTTCACCAGCGTCAAGGGCCGTCACATCTTCGACCAGGACAACAAGGGTTGGAAGGCGGTCTCCAACGCCATCAAGGGCAGGCTTATCCCGGACGACGACCAGCACACCCTGGGGCTGGCGCTGCTGTCCGGGCGGAGTGAACTGGACGTGTGCCATATTACTTTGCTGGACCTGTCCGACGCGGCGGACTTCTTCGCGTTCCACTCCGGGGACTACGAGGTGAAGCATTTTTACAATGGCGGTTGGAATTGAATTGCCCCGAAAAGTGATGAGGACACCCATCAGGTTTTGGTTCAGTTTAGGCCATTTCCGGCCGGTTGGCGGGTTCGCGAAAATCTGATGGGTGTCCGCCGCTCCAACCCGCTGAAAACAAAGGCTTTCAGGGCGGCGGCAAAAACGCGGGACGTGAAAAAAGCTGACTTCTATGGGGAGCCATTAGATTGGCTCCCCATAGGGGGCTTGGGAAAGCGCCGAAAAAGTTCTTGCGCCGGCACCGGCGCAAGGGCGTTTTCGGCGCACGCAGGAATAGGGAAGGAGGCGCGGTATGCGTGATTTTCAGCCATCGGGATGTTGATATTTTGAAGCTGCTGTGCTGGTGCCAGTTCATTCAGCCCAGGGACTTGAGGGGGATCGCCTCGGATGCCGAGCGGAAAAACCTCATGGGCCTGGGCCTCATCCGGCGGCACGAAAAGAGCGGGGCGCTGCTGCTCACCAGCAAGGGGCAGCTCCTTCTGGAGCATCTGCTGGATGGCGCGGTTCCACAGACCACCCGGGCCTACCACCCGCCGCTGATCGAGCGGCGTGTCCGGGTGTCCCGGCTGGTGGTGACCGCCTACCACGGCGGTATGAATCCCTTTACCTTCGGGCCGGAGGAGCTGGACGGCCCCGCGGCCCTGTCCCTGACCTCCATTGCACGAAGTAAGGGCTCCAACCCCTGGGGCAGTACCCGGGTGGCGGCCCTGGCCCGCCTGGGGGACAGCCTGTACGCCATGCACTACGTCTGCCCCGGCATCGGGAAGGTGGCGCTGATGGATGAGCTGGCGGCGTTCTCCAATCAGACTGCCCGGTTTCGAAACGTGGGGCGGGCCTTTCTTTTTGCCGGGGACAGCTACAAGAGCGTGCTGGCTGAACTGGATCGCCCCACGGAACGGAAAGATACCAAGCTGCTCACCTACGGCGGCGCGTACCGCTGCCTTCAGCTCCCCGTCCACCTGCTGTCCTGCGATGCCACTGGGGCGATGCAGCTTCAAATCATGGCCGTGCCGGATTACCGCCGGAAGCTCACCCAGGCGGCTCTGAAAAGCCAGTACAGCCCGCCCCCGGACGACGTGCCCGAGTGGGACGCCATGTTCCAGGGCGTGCCCTTCCTGATGGCCGCCGACATGAATCTGCGCCGGATCAACGCCGCCATCCGCACGGCCAGAAGCCGGGGCTTTCCTCAGATCGCCATGGCCGCCCTGGAGGGGCAGGCGGAGCAGGTGCTGTTTCCCCGCTGCCGTGACAAAAATCTGGCGCGGGTGTTTGTGCTCACCCCCGAAGCTATTTCCGCCGTCACCGGCAGGAAGCCCGCGCCCTATGTGCCCCCGCGCACCCAATTCACGACCTCGAAAGGAGATGTGGCGGATGCCCCGCTTATCCAAGCTCATCGAAAAACTGGAAGATCGCCTTGAACCCAAAGTCGGCCCCTGGTATGAGCGCCACAAAAAGAAGCTGCCACTCTACGCCGCCGCAGGGCTGGCAGGCTGGTATCTCTATGGAATGCTGCTGAACTCCATCCGACTGGGTACCGCATCCACCTTCCACAAAGAGGGAGACACGGTAATAGAGAGCATCTGGGTGTTCAACCCCTTCCGCAACTGGTTCGTGCTGTTCACCCCCTTCGGCCTGGGGGCCACCGCCGTCATCGCCCTGCTGGTGTGCCTGTTCACCGGCACGGGGTACAAATGGTTCTCCGGGTACAAGGCCACCCGGGACAGCCGGGGCTTCGACATCCTGCCCGACGGCACCCACGGCTCCTCCGGGTTCCTCACCCGGAAGGAGATGGGGGAGTTTCTGGAGGTGGGCAGCGTGGCCGAGGTAAAGGGCATGATGCTGGGCAAATACAAAAAGCGCCCGGACGACCCGGACAAGTACGCCCTCTACGCCGCCCACCGCATGGTGCCTGGGGACAACAACAACCTGCTGTGCATCGGGGCACCGGGCAGCGGCAAATCCCGTGGCTTCATCATCCCGTTTTTGATGGGATGTGCCCAGCGCGGGGAGTCTGTCTTCGTCACAGATCCCAAGGGAGAGCTTTTTGAAAAGCTGTCCCCCTATTTCAAAGAGCACGGCCACTACGTCAAGGCGGTGAACTTCCTGGACATGGCCCACTCCGACGGCTGGAACTGCCTGTATGGGCTGGACAAGGAACCCCAGCTGGCCCAGACGGTGGCCAACACCATCATCCAGAACACCTCCGGGCCACGAGAGGCGGACGACTTCTGGAGCCGCGCGGAGCTGAACCTGCTCATGGCGCTGATCCATTATGTGGTGAACCTGAAGAACGGCAAGGGTGAGCTGCTCCCCATTGAGAAGCGGGGGCTGGGGGATGTGTACCAAATGCTGGCCCATCAGAGCATCCAGGACATCAACCGCACTCTGGCCCAGCTTCCCCCGGATCATCCGGCCAAGGGTCACCACGGCCTGTTCCTCAAGGCCAAGGAAAACCTGTGGGGCAGCATCGCCATCGGCCTGGGCAACCGGCTGGCCATCTTCCAGAACAAGCTGGTGGACGCCATCACCCGCAACCACGATGTGGATCTGCTGCTGCCGGGACAGGAGCCCTGCGCCTACTTCGTCATCATCTCCGCCCAGGACAGCGCCTACCGCTTCCTCAGCTCACTGTTCTTCTCCCTGGCCCTGCCCCGGCTGTCCGACTACGCCCGACTGAAAGGAAAGAACGGCCGTTTGCCCGTGCTGGTAAATTTCTGTCTGGATGAATACTGCAACATCGGCTACATGGACGGCATCGCCGACGCGCTGAACAGCATCCGGGGCTTCAACATGAGCTGCCAGGTGGTGGTGCAGTCCCTCTCCCAGTGGCAGGAAAAGTACCCTGGCAAGGAATGGGAGAACCAGCTGGCTACCTTCGATCAGACATTGTACATGGGGTGCAACGACTGGACTTCGGCGGACTACATCTCCAAAAAGTGCGGCAAGGTGACCATCGCCCTCACCAGCCAATCCAAGCCCCAGCCGCCGCTGTATGGCTTCGTCTACGGCAACACCCGGCCCTACTCCCAGATCCGCAGCAACACCCAGCGGGAGCTGATGCAGCCGGATGAGATCCTGCGTCTGGATAAGCGCCAGTGTATCGCCCTGTTCCAAGGCAGGAAGCCCGCGCTGCTCTACAAGCTGTCGCCGGAGGAGCTGCCTGGGTATGACACGTTGAAGTCCTGCCGGGTGGCGGACTACACGCCGGAGTGGAGATTGCGGGAGGAACAGGAGCAGGTCAAAGCGGCAAAAAAGGCGGCCCCGCCGGATGTGTCCGGGCAGGAACCACCCGCGCCGCCAAAGCAGCCCGGCCCGGAGGATGAACCCAACCTATCCCAGGGTGTGGAATATCAGCTCAACGACCAGGGCCAGGGCCTTGGCATGGTGGAGCTTGGGCCCGATGGTGTGGTGGGCGGAAACGATGAGGATGAAGAAATCCCGCCGGGAAGGTAAATCCCGGCGGGAGCTGAAATCGTCATTCGGTTGTGAATCCCTGCCGCAGGATAGCACGCCAGTCGCTTTTTCCATAGAGGAACCGAATGACGTGGACTGTCTGGGTCTCCTTTGCTATGACATAGAAGGCCAGATATTTTTTGATTTGAACAAAGCGGATCCCCCATGCGGCCAGCAACTTATCCCCCGGCAGGGCATAACGTTCCGGCATTTGAGACAGGCTGTTGAGCACACGATCCGCTTCGTCCAGCAGGCTGTCCGCCGCCTGGGGGTTTTTCAGAGAAAACTCAATATAGTCCAGTGCACGGTTTAAATCGTGTTCGGCCCGGTGGGTGATGTGAACATGGTAGTTCATCAGTTCCGGCGCCTCCTGAGCTGTTCGATTGCTTCAGAAAGCGGCTTGGTATTCCCCACAGCTACGTCATCCATACCGTCTTGGAGCAAGCCGTAGAGTTCAAAACGGCCTATCAATTCTTCGTATGCCTCAATGCTCATCACTGCCAGGTCACCTTTCCCGTTTTTCGTGATGAATACTGGTTCAGCATAGTCATGGCAAAACGTGGAGATTTCATTGTACTGGTTCCTTAAGTCTGCACTGGAGCGAATGTTCGGCATGGTAGCCACCCCCTTCTATAAAGAAATTATATCTGAATTTCTTTACAATGTCAAGGCTGTGAAAAACGGATTGCTGCTGCCATTCCCCGGTGGGATGCCAGCAAAGCGTTTTTCATCTGCTCCCCGGTCAGTTCACCGTTGGCCCAGCATTGGGAGAGACTTTTGGCATAGTCCGATACCGGGACGCCTTCAATGGCGTTTAGGGCATCCGCCAACTTCACCGCCTGTATTCTTCGCGCTTTTGCCACAGCAGTCATCACGCTACCGCCTTTCAAGTTTTTTATAGTATATCACTTTGCTACGCTAAAATCAATTCCATTACAAGGAGGAGTCCCCATGAGGGCCGCAGCCATGAAAGAGCGCCCGTCCTTCCCGCTGATGCGGCAGACGGACGTGCAGATCATTTACCATATGCAGATGCCCCGCTGGTTGTTTTCCGATCCGCGCTATGCCGGCATGAGTTTGGACGCCAAGGTGGCCTACACCTTTTTACTCAACCGCTTCCAGCTCTCCCGCAGGAACGGCTGGGTGAATGATTTCGGGGAGGTGTTCGTCATCTTCCCCCGGAAGGAGTTGGCCCGGGAGCTGCGGGTGTGCGAGCAGCGGGTGACGGCGGCTTTCCGCACACTGAAGGAGCTGAACCTGATCTGGGAGAAGCGGTGCGGCCGGGGCGATGCCAATCAGATCTACCTGGCTACCGTGGAGCCCCAGGATGACCCGGACTACACCAGCGCCCCTTTTGTAGACCCAGATGACGGCGCCTCAAGAACCGCCGATTCCGAGGTTCTTGACGGTTCGGATTTTCCCACGCCCTCCCAAGAACCGCAGGATCAGGGCGCCAAGAACCGCGAAAGCTGCGGCTCAAGAACCGCAAATGCTGAGGTTCCAGAACCGCAGAAAGCGCGGCCAAGTTATAAAGATCTTAGTCATACTTACCCCAGTCACACTGATGTCAGTCCGTCTGTACCTCGCACGCGCGCGGACAGACGGGCGGGCGAGGAGGCGGAGCTCACGGGCATTTTGGACGCCTGTGAGCTCCAGTGTTTCCCCGGCGAAACCGCCCAGGTGTTTGAGAACGCCATCGAGCGGCTTTTCTACGCGGACAGCTTCCGGGTGGGCAACGCTACGCTCCCCCAGAGCCGGGTGCGGGCCAGGCTGAAGCTGCTGGATTACATGATTTTGCAAGCCACCGAGGCCAAGCTCCACGCCAACCTGGACAAGCCGGTGAAGAACTCCACCGCCTATACCAT
Organism: uncultured Oscillospiraceae bacterium; assembly: GCA_910588105.1. Classification (GTDB taxonomy): domain Bacteria; phylum Bacillota; class Clostridia; order Oscillospirales; family Oscillospiraceae; genus Enterenecus. Next base: position 30,077 of record CAJUQD010000018.1, read on the forward strand.
GGCTACCATTTTCAACTGCATCGCGGAGAGCGAGAGCGACCTGATGGTAGACCCCTACTTGAACGGCCTTTGCCAGCCGCCTGGGAGGTGACGGCCATGTTTTTGTCCATACAGCAGAAATTCATCCTGGATGTGCTGAAAAAGCTGAACTGTGTCCGGCGGCAGCAGCTCCACGCCCTCGTGCAGGGACGGTTCCAGCAGGACGGCCTTGAGATTACCCAGGCCCGCATGAACGCCATGCTGCGGCAGCTTCGTGCGGGTACTGCTGATGTGCGGCTGGACGATGGGCTGGTCTGGCTGTCCAATGCCCAGCCGGATAGCCGCCGCCTGGAGGCCATCGACGTGATGCTTGAGCTCACCGGGGGTAAGCCCCAGGAGTTCAGCGCCAGCCGGGAACCGCCCCGGCTGCTGCGCTTCGCCTACGGCGGGGATGAGCTCCGGCCCTTCACTGTGGCCTCGCTGGACGCCGCGCCCGCCGAGCTGTTGGAGCGGGGCAAGGCGGAACGCATCGTCTGGATCGCGGATAGCGGCGAGCCCCCCAAAGGGCTGACGCTGCCGCCCAAGCACTTTTTTGCCGCCCACCAGCCGGACGGGACACATCGCTTTTATGGCTCTAACGGGCCGTAAAAAATACATTTTTGGAGGACAACAGTATGCCTAAAAAGAAAGTCAATTCTGCAGAGGAACCCGAGCAGACCACCGGGCTGATGGGACAGGCCGGAGAAGAACTCCCCGCCCCGCCGGAGGAGCCGCCCCAGGACAAGGGTGCGCCCGATGGTGCCCTGCCCATTTCCGGCGATAACCCCGGCCCGCCGGAAGACGGCGAAGGGAATACCCCGGAGGTGATGGCGGTGGACGCGGCCACGTTCCCGGTTCCGCCGGACAGCGGCCCGGAGGAAGCTCCCCCTATGGAGCCGCCCGGCATCGTGCTGGGGGATGGGCAGCCTTTGGACACGCAGGAACCGGGGCCCAATGGGGGTAAGCCTACGGAGGATGATCCGCCCACCCACGCCGTTTCTGCCCAGGCCGGGGACGATGCCCCGCCCCCGGAGCCGCCGGACGGGGATGCGCCCCCCGTGCCGCCCCTGACGGAGCGCCAGAGCTTCTTCGCCCTGGATTTCCACGAGCTGGATCGGGGGCTTTCCCAGGAGGAACGGCAGGCGTGGAACTCCATCTACGCCTCCTTCCGCGGCCACAGCGCCCTGTCCGGCACGGTCATCGGCGCCGATCCCCACTCCATGAATGTGCGAAACCGGGAGACCGGCCGGGTGGAACGGCGCACCATGTACTGCGTGATGGTGCTGGTCTACCGGGTGCCGGTTTACATCCCCGCCACCGAGATGTGGATGGGGGAGGCCCGCCCGGACTACGTCCTTCAGAACATGATGGGCGCCAGCATCGACTTCATCATCACCAAGGTGGATCGGGAAGGGGGCTACGCCATCGCGTCCCGGCGGCAGGCATCCCGCGCCCAGCGGTACTTCTTTGCCCACCGGCCCGACCTGTGCGGGGAGGGCTCCCGGGTGAAGTGCCGCCTGCTGGCGGTGGGACCGCGACGCTGTCTGGCGGAGTGCTACGGCCATGACATCGACCTGACCCAGCGGGATCTGAGCTACACCGCCATCGCCGATCTGCGTACCCAGTACCACCCCGGCGATGAGCTGGACTGCATTGTGAAGGGCTATGACGACGCCCAGCGGGATTTGCAGATCTCCGTGAAGGAGACGGAGACCAACCCCTTCGAGGGCGCGGAGCAGCGCCACCCCGTGGGCAGCCGCCGGTACGCGGTGATCGCCGGGAAGTACGGCGGCGGCGTGTTCTGCAACCTGCCGGATGGGACGGTGTGTATGTGCAACTACTCCTACCAGCATGAGGATTCCGATTTCCAGTCCGGGGATCACGTCACGCTGGTGGTGCAGCGGTTTGAGCGGGACAAGCGGCAGATGTACGGCAAAATTTTGAGCAAGCGGTGACGGAAAAAGGCCCGGATCGTCAGTTGACGGTCCGGGCTTTTTTCTTTGTCCTCCTCATAAAATCTTATGTGATTTCATCACAGTAAAAAGTGAGTTCGCCAGTATAATAGATTTACCAAATCCAAGAGGGGGTTCCGCCATGGGAACGAGAATCAAGCGTCGGGCTGTCGTAGACGATACCGCCTGTGTCGCCTGCGGCTGCTGTGCGAAGGTGTGCCCACTGTCGGCCATTCAGATCTGGCGCGGCGTCAGGGCGGTGGTCAACGCGGACAAGTGCGTGGGCTGCGGCAAATGCGCAAAGGAGTGCCCCGCGTCGGTCATTGAGATTCAGGAGGTGCGGCCATGAAAAAACGCTGGTATGATTACCTGTGGATCGTCGAGCTGACCTATCTGGTGCTGGGATTCTTCAACATCCTGTTCGCCTGGCTGGGCCTGCTGTTCTTTTTTATCCCGCTGATCATTGCCGCCGCCCGCGGCACAAAGGGGTACTGCAACCGCTACTGCGGCAGGGGACAGATATTCGGCCTGCTGGGCGGGCGTTTCGGTCTGTCCCGGAAAAAGGATATACCCCGGTGGATGAAAAGCAAATGGTTCCGCTATGGTTTCCTGATTTTCTTTTTTGTCATGTTCTTCCAGATGCTGTGGAATACTTACCTGGTGTTCGCCGGCGCGCAGGATCTGCGGCAGGTGGTGACGCTGCTCTGGACGTTCAAGCTTCCCTGGAACTGGGCCTACCACGGGACGCTGTTCCATCCCGGCGTGGCACAGTTCGCGTTTGGGTTCTACAGCGTTATGCTGACGTCCACCGTTCTCGGCCTGATTACAATGGTGCTGTTCAAACCCCGGAGCTGGTGCGTCTACTGCCCCATGGGGACGATGACGCAGCTGATTTGCAGGGCCAAAAATCGGAAGGGTGACATTGTCACAGAACAAAAATGATCGTTTGGCTATCATAGAGCCAGCTCACACAGCAGAAAAACCGCCCCAGGTTCCAATGGAGCCTGGGGCGGGATCTTTCTTTACCTCTCTTCCACCGGCATATACCTGTCCAGATACTCATCAATCGCCTCCATCCACTGTCTGGAGATTGCGTCATCGTTTTGCAACCCGTGGCCGGAGTGGGGAAGCTCGAAGTATTTGTGATCCACATGGTTCTTTTCCAGAGTGGTCTTGAGCCGGAGGGAGGCTAAAAACGGCTGCATCCGGTCATGGGTCCCGTAGGCGGCCACCGTGGGGACAGGGTTCCGGCTGACCCATTCGGCGGCGGCGATGGGCTTTACCTTTTCCAGATAAGTACCGTCCGCCACCTCCTCCGGCGTGATCTCGACCCCGGCCATCACGCTGAACAGCGCCGCGCAGGCCTCGTCGCTCTGATCCAGGCCAAAAATGCCCCAATCCTCCTGATAGAAGCTGGATGGCCCCACCGCGCCGAAGGTGAGCACCACAGGCGCCGGGGCCTCGGCCCCATCGCGGTAGGCATAGATCATGGCCAGGGCGTGTCCCGCCGAGCCGCCCGCCACCGCCATCTTGCCGATGGGATAACCGGCCTCCGCAGCGGCGGCGACAACCTTGGGCATCGCCGCCTTGATCTCATTGGACTGGGTCAGTACGCTGGCGCTGTTCGTCTCGGTGCGCAGGGTGTAGTTAATGCCGGCCGCCACATAGCCCTTGGAGCACAGCCATGCCAGCATATCCCTGTCATCCGCTTTGTCACCCATGGTGAAGCCGCCCGCGTGGAGATAGACCACCAGGCCATAGCTTTCCCTGCCGCCGTCGGCGGGGAGGTAGAGGTCAAACTTATTGGCCTCACCCTCTCCATAGGGAATATCGGCTTTCAGCGTTCCCAGCGCGTCGCTCCACTGGACGGAATAATCCCTTGACCATCCGGGCTTGAGAACGGCTTTTGACGCCGCGCCGGCGCCAAAGGCCAACAGGAACACTAATATACCCATCCACACAGGCACCGCTTTTACCTTCTTTCCTTTCACAGTTTTGCTCATAGAACATTTCCTCCAAACAGCGTGCCGCCCAGCAGCATATTCATAACCGCCCTCACCGCCAGCCGCCCCAGGACGAACGCGGTCACCGAGATGACGGCCAGAATCAGGAGCCTTTTTTGTGTCAGCGTCATTCAAAATCCTCCCTTGACAGGTTCATGTACGTGTGCTACGATTTGTTACAACTGTAACAGCGCTTCAAGTGTAACAGCGTAAAAGGGGACTGTCAATGGGGGAAACAAAAATGGAACAAAAGGCGAAAAATGTTTCACCGTTCAGCAATGAAAGCCGCAACGCCTATGTGGTAGAGCATCTCACCAGTTCCATGCTGGCGCTGCTGGAGGAAAAGCCCATCGCGGAAATATCTATCAGCGAGCTGTGCGGTATGGCCGGGGTAGGGCGAACGTCGTTCTATCGCAATTATGAGGAAAAAGAGGATATTATCAAGGCACACATCGGGCATTTATTTCAGGATTGGGTGGATCAATGCAAAGAACTTCCTGACCTCCCCGTAAGAGAAATGGTGCGGATCGTGTTTTCTCATTTTGAGGCAAACAGGGGTTTTTACAGTCTGCTACACAAAAGAGGGTTGGTCTATCTGCTCAAAGACATCATCTTGGATTTGTGCGGCTTCAATCCGGAGCAAGAGATGCCCGCCGCTTATTCCTCCGCCTATGTCGGATTCTTCTTGTACGGCTGGATCGAGGTCTGGTTCCGGCGGGGGATGAGGGATACGGCGGAGGAATTGATCGCCTATCTTCCCCAAAAGTAAATTCATCATAAAAAAGCGGAGTTTCTGATTTCCTCCAGAAACTCCGCAAAATTTTTTGTCAGGCGCCGCAAAATGCCGCGCCAGTTTGGGTGCGGTAACTTTGTCTTGTTGCAGCAGGATCGTGACGATCTCCATCAAATGGTCTATTTGCCGCTGTTTTATGGTATGTCGGAAAGACCCAGAAGCCACAGTGGATCAACTCCCAATGCTTCTGCCAACAAGGGTATTTCGTAATCCGGCACAACACGGATGCCAGTCTCAATCCGGCTGACTGCTTTTTGCGTCAGCGAATGCCCTTTTAATTGCACCTTTGCCGCCAGAGCTTCTTGAGAAAGCCCTGTTTTCTCTCGTGCCTGACGAACTCGATCCCCACAGGCATTGCATTTCCCGTCCATAGCCAATAATTTCATTTGTGTTCATCCTATCCTTAACATGACTACTTTGGTATTGACAGTAGCATATATTTTTTGATAGGATTATCCCAAAGGTGACTAATTATTGCGAGCAGTGAGAAAGAGAGAAAGTGAAATGGAAGAAAAACTGCTGTCAGCATTGCGATACGAATTGGGCGAGGTCACAGGCTGGGAGGAATTATGCTCAAGCGTCTACTCCCTCACCGTCCAGCCAGACCCGGACAGCGTATACCCTTGCAGCGAATACTATCTGGTCTTGCCGGGCGCGCCCATCTCCCGGGAGGCCCTCGCCCTGGGCAGGGCCTTGGACGGCATACCCGGCCTGCTGTATGCCATCGACCCGCCGGATGAGGGCGGGTGGACGGCCATTCTATACGAGCTGTGCAAGAACCAATCCCGCCACGGCAGCCCGGCCCTTGAGGGCTGGTCGCTGTCCGATGCCGCCATGGAGGGCATGGAGTTGTGTCCCTCCTACTTTGGAACCTTCCCGGTGCCGCCCTACACTCCTTGGGGCTGGACATTTCGCTACAAAGCACTGGACAATGGGGTGTACTGGCTGGAAACCAGCCAATGCAAAACCGCTTTGGCGGTCTGTCATCCGGTTTGGTCTACGGAGTTTTCGGAGGTTGTGGCCCAGGCCGGGCAAAAGCTGGCCCGCAGCAACGCCGGCGATGTGGAGCTGGACTACCTGTTTTTTGAGAAAGAGGCCAGCTGCACCGCGATTTTTGAGCTGTTGAAGGTGCGCCCAGAGTGGCTGGAAACGGGCCTGATCCGCAGGCCGGAGCTGATGAACGCAATCTGGAAGTATGCCCCCATATATGCCGCGGCCTACAACGCCGAGGAGCAGGCGGGGCTGCACGACGGCTTGGGCATTCTGCTCCAAATGCTGGGGGAGGACAGCGAACCCCAGGGGTCGCCGGAGCATATGATCTCCCTGGCCCCGGATGCCGGGACAGATTTCATCGGGTTCTGGAAATAGCGCCGCCATGGTGGAACCCCTCCACCTATCCGCCCGGGCCGTGGCATGGTACAATGAACCTGTATTTCAGGGCGGAGTAAGTCAGGGCGGAGTAAGCGAGGGAGGAACGGCGTGGAAAGGGGTGAAGTCTGCCCTCCGCCGGACTGAAGCGGCCTGGAAGAACAAAATACGGACCATGAAGACTGTGAATTGCCCAACAGGGCGGTCACAGTCTTTTTTTGCGTCCAGAAAGGAAGTGCGCAGATGAATGTCAAGCAGATTGATTGAGCTATCCTATTTCGACCCCAAATCAAATGTCCGGCTCACCGCCTACGCCGACACCATCATGGTGGAAAGCGCCGGAGGAACCGGCACCATCACCGCCATCCGCTTCGGCGGCTACCCGGAGATGGTGCGGGCTATGGCGGACGCCATCTACGGCGGGGCCACCATCGAGACCGTCCAGAACGACAAAAAGCGGAATCTGAAGAGCATCCCGAAGAAGTACCGGCGGCAGCTGGCCCACGACGGCGTTTATGCCACCGCCACGCTGATGGCCAGCGACGACGCCCTCACCGCCGAGCCCCAAGACGATGGGGAGGACAGTGAAGCGGAAGCCGGAACCCAGCAGGAGATCCAGCCCCGGAAGTGCTACCTGTTCTGCCCCGCCGGGGATCGGGACCGCCTGTTTGAGGAGCTGGATCACAAGACCGCCGCGCCGCTGATCCCGGAGTTTCGGGACTATGTGCTGGACACGCTGATTGCCCGTGGAGACCTGCGGCAGCTGGAGGTATTCTCGCTGAAGGAGAAGTTGGACGCCTTTGTGCTGAACCTGAAGCCGGAGGACGCCAACGTGGTGGAAATTTTGGAGGACGGCCTAAAAAGCGGGGCTATTGCCATCCCCGGCACTGTGCCCGGGCAGCCGGACGGCTTCGACGGCGTGGAGAACGTCACCGGCTACCTCAACACCTTTGGCACCACCGTGGCCCAGCGCATCCGGGGGCAGTTCAAGCCCCTGTTCGACCCGGCAGCGGAGCCGCTGTCCGAGGAGGTGCTGGCGGTAAACGACACCATCCAGGCCAACGCGGGCTATTCCCTGTATGACGCCCAGCTGGCGGTGGCGGAGGCCGTCAAGCGTCAGTTGAAGCGTAAAAAAACCGCCTTGATCGTGGCGGAATGTGGCAGTGGCAAAACGAAAATCGGCGCTACCGCCCTGGGTGCGCTCCAGGGAATGCACGCCGCCCTTTCTCCCAGAAGCAAGACCTTCAACCTCGTGATGGCCCCGTCCCACGTCACAAAAAAGTGGGTGCGGGAGATCGGAGAGACCCTGCCCAACACCTTCGCCATGGTGGTCAAGAGCATTACGGACTTTGACCGGCTGTACCGGGCCTATGAGGCCGGCGATAAAAACGTGTACGCCGTGTTCAGCAAGGAGAAGGCCCGGGATGGCTATATGCGCTATCCCGCCGTCACCTATGACCGCATGGCCGGGGGCTTCCGCTGCCCGGACTGCGGTGAGGTGGTGCAGATGACCATCAGCGATGACGGCACAAAATACGAAGTGAACGCGGACCAGTTCTATTTTCAGCGGGAGCACCGGGGCAACCACATCTGCAAAAGCTGCGGAAGCCAGCTGTGGTCCGCCATCAACCCGGGACGCCAGCTCAAATGGGCCAAGATCACCGATTACGGCTGGGTGTACCGGGAAATGGCCGCGCAGCACAAAAACCGGACAAAAAACGAGCGTATTCTGTCCCGGCTGGAGGAGATCGAGGCACACCCGGACGGCTATGAGCCGGTGCAGGGCGCCTGCCGCCGGTACGCGCTGAGCACCTACATCAAAAAGAAGTACCGGGGCCGGATCGACGGCCTGCTTTGTGACGAGCTCCACGAGTACAACAACGCCAGCGGCCAGGGGGACGCCATGGGCGAGCTGTACGGCGTGTCCAGGCTGTTTGTGGGCATGACCGCCACCCTCATCAACGGGTACAGCTCGGGCATTTTCCACCTGCTGTATCGCTTAGTGCCCGGCCTGATGCGAAAGGACGATAAGCCCTACAACAAGCCCGCCTGGTTTGATGAGGAGTACGGTGTGGTGGAGAACATCTACGAGATCGTGGAGTCCGATTACAACTCCAACCGCCGCACCATCAAACATAAGCTCAGGAGCAAAAAGCTGCCCGGGGTGTCGCCGCTGGTATACTCCCGGTTCCTGCTGGAATACACGGCGTTTCTCTCCCTGTCCGACGTGGGGAAGGATCTGCCGGACTACGAGGAGATCCCTGTGCCGCTGGATATGCCGGAGAAGGTGCGGGAGGGCTACGAATACGCAGAGCACATTTTGCAAAAGGTGTTGAAAAGCGACCGCAAAGCGGCCAATAAGCTGCTATCCGCCTACTTGAACCTGCTCACCGTCTACCCGGATCAGCCCTATGACCAGCCCGAGATCGTCCACCCCATCAACGGCAATGTGATCGTAGCGCCCGCCAACGCGGCCTGCTTTGACGACGTCCTTCCCAAAGAGGAAAAGGTGCTGGAGATCGTCCGGGACAAGGCTGCCGCCGGGGGACGGGTGCTGGTCTACACCAACTGGACGCGCACCGATTCCCAGCAGAAGCTGCTCAAGCTGCTCACCCAGGCCGGCTACCGGACGGAGATCCTCGCCACCACCGTCCCGCCAAACAAGCGGGAGGAATGGGTGGAGAAGCGGGTGCGCTCAGGGCTTCAGGTGCTGATCACCAATCAAAAATGTGTGGAAACAGGGCTGGATTTGAATGATTTCACCACCCTCATTTTTTACAGCATGGGATTCAACCTGTTCACCCTGCGGCAGGCGTCGCGCCGGAGCTGGCGCATCAACCAGGCCGCGCCCCGGGTGGAGGTCTATCTGCTGTACTACAAGGACACCATGCAGGCCAAGGCCATGAAGCTGATGGCGTCCAAGCTGGCGGTGGCGGGCATCATCGAGGGCACTTTGTCCGAGGAGGGGCTGGCCGCCATGAGCGACGTGCGCGACTTGACCTCCCAGATGGCGAAGGAGCTGAGTTTGGGCATTAAGGACAATGTGGAGGATATCGCCGCCGCGTTCAAAAAGATGGCGGTCATCAACCCCGAGCGGCGTGTTCGGCCTGCGGCCCAGCCTGCGGCGGAGGCCCCGGCCCTGGAGGCGCCTGCCATCAGAGCCGAGAGCGCCCGTGTGCAGCGCCAGACCTACGACGGCCTGCTGGAACGGACGCTGGAAGAACAAAAGAAGAAAAAGAAATCGAAGAAGCCTGTCGTGGACGAAAATCAATTCACCCTCGACGGCTTTGCCGCGTAAAGGAGGAAATTTTGAACATCACGATCAACCGGGCGGAGCTGTTGAGCGCCGTCCAGAAGGCTACGGCAATCGCGTCGGAGGACGCACCCCTGGAACCGCTGAAGGGGGTGCTCTTGGAGGCTGACGCCGTCGCAGGCACGCTCACCCTCACCGCCACCAACATTGAGACCTCCCTGGAGCAGAAGCTGGCTTGTACGGCTGGGGAGGACGATGCCGTGGTTATGAACGCCAAGCTGCTGGCGGGGATGCTGGGGCTGATGTCCGGCGAGACGGCGCAGCTGCGCCGCCGACCGGGAACCCGCTTACTCACACTGAGCAGCGGGGAGACCATCTACAACTGGGCCATCGGGGAGCGAGGCGAGTTTCCCAAGATCGAAATGCCTTTCCCGGAGGACACCGTGAAGGTGTCCGGCATCCCGTCCATGGCCCGGCAGACCATGTTCGCCACGAAGGAAGACAAGGGCAATCCCCTGATGCGCTGTGTGAACCTGATGTTCACCCAGGAGGGGCTGAAGGGCGTGGGCTACAACGGCCGGTGCCTGGTCACCGCCAAGGGTGACGACAAATCCACCGGGAACATCAGCCTGCTGCTACCCGCCAACTCTCTGGAAAAGCTGGCCGGGCTGTGTTCGGACGCGGATGAGTTCAACGTGGGCGTGGCCGGAAAGTTCCTGGTGTTCCAGCGGCCGGGGCTCACGTTCGGAGCCCTGCTGATGGAGGGCGACTACATGAACACGGACCGGCTGATGAACAACATCCGAAACCAGTTTACGCTGCTCACCGATGTGGCCGACCTGCGCCGGACGCTGAAAACCGTGGCGGCGGTAGACCCCAAGGGCCGGGTGAAGCTGGCCTTTGACGGCGGGCGGATCACCTTTTTCTGCAAGGGAGAGCTGGGCGAGGCCAGCCAGGAGCTGGAGACCGCCCCGCTGACGGGAACGCCCCAGGGCGGCTACTGGTATCTCATCTCGGATCTGATGGCCTGCCTGCGCTCGCTGTCCGGCACCGCCACCTTGGGGATCGCCCAGGCGGGGATGCTGGATCTGTCCACCGAAGGGGCCTACTATATGCAGACTGCCATGCGGGAGCCCGTTGCCGCCCCGATGGTGGCGCAGGAAACGCCAAAGGCCAAGCCGGAGAAGGCGGCAAAGGCCAAATCTCCCAAAGCCAAATCCTCCAAGGCCAAAACCGCCAAAAAGGCGGCGTAGGGGGTGGGGCGTTTGAAGGAGAACGATATCTGCCGCTACTGCGGCGGAGTCATCAAGCTGATCCCCGCCAAAATGGTCTACGGCGAATCCACCCGGCGGCTGGGCATGGAGGGCGAGTACGTCTACCAGTGCCAGAACTGCAACGCCAGGGTGGGCTGCCACAAGGGCACGACCCGGCCCCTGGGCAATGTAGCCAACGAGGTGCTGCGGCTGAAGCGGGTGGAGGCCCACCGCGTGTTCGACGCTCTCTGGAAAAGCGGGCGCATGACCCGGACGGGGGCGTACCGCTGGCTGGCGGGTGAGCTCCATCTGCGGCCAGACCGCGCCCACATCGGCGGGTTCGAGATGGATCAGTGCCAGAAGGTCATTGAACTGTGCGGGAAAATGGAAAACGAGGAGGCTGCGTAATGCGGGAATGTGAACGCGAGGATATGTTGTGTACCTGTGTTGACTGGGGAAAAGACGATCTGGCCGCACGGATACACCATATTATTTGCAATTTTGAGTTTACCGGCTTTGGGCTGGAATATACCACATTGGAGCGGCCGGAAGGCCGCCGCCTGTGCCGGATTGGGCGGTGCCGCGTCTGCGGGAAGCGCCTGTGCTACGGGGATGATCTGCCCGCCCAGTCCACCCCGGACGATCTGCTGGCGGATATCTTCCATCGGACGTTCCAGATGTGGCGCGATGCCCCCGAGCATCTTCCGGCTGGCGCGGAGTGTTTCACCGATCTGTTTGTGTCGTTGTTCCATGAGGCCGACCGGGAGCGTGTGAACGAATGGCTGGCCCATCACGGCGCAGATACCGGAGAGGGCCCATAAATGGCGAAGATGAAATATACCTTCCCGGGCCCGACCTGCCCCGGCTGCCAGTATCACCAATCCGTGGGAGATGGCCTGGTTCAGACACGCTACTGCAACGGCTTCGACAAAAAGCGGAAATCCAAGCGGTTCAAGCGGTCTGACCCAAAGTACAAACCGCCCAAGTGGTGCCCCCGGCTGATCTCTCCGCCGGTGTGCCGCGTCTACGGCTTTGTGAACGAGGAGAGCGAGTTCCTGGAATGGTGCCTCAACCGAAGGGACTACAAGCCGGGCGCGTGTATTATCCCGCAACCATCCCACTACCGGCTGCGTCTGGAGGTGTCCCTGGGCAAGACCGCGAAGCAATTTTATGACGCCACGCAGTTGGAGCCCTTGAGCAATATTTTTTCCAGCTATGGGGCACAAGTCGGGCCCGGGGAGATCGTTGAGATCGACGACGGCCTGAAGCCTTATTATTTTTATTGTGCAGATGGTTATGACGTGATCCCGCTGATGATGTTTGACCGTTCGCGGGTGCAGGCTGACGCAAAGGGGGACTGTAAAAATGGTAAATAGATACTGCAAATGCTGCCATCATCTGGCGGGCAGACCCGATGCCGCCGCCAATTTCTACAACGACCACTTTATCCCCGACCACTGGGCGCTGTCCTATTTCAAACTCAGTGAGTGCATGGGCGTCAGCCTGATGGGCCGCTGCAAGGACTGCGACGGTGAGCTGGAGGAGGTTATCCCGCTGCCGAAGGGGTTGACCGGGGACGCCCTGTTCCAGGCCATCTATGACATCGTGCAGACGGCCCATCCCTATGACAAATTTTTGAAGCAGGTGGGTTACTACGGCCGCTGTGAGGAACGCAGCAGATTTTACACGAGCCGGGATGAGCGGCATCAGTTCCAGCGCAGCCGGCAATTCTTTAGGCTGTTCCATGACTGGGATCGGGAGTCGGCCCGGCTCTGGCTGGAAAAGAACTTCCCGCCGGAGAAGCCCACCGAGGTCTTTCGGGACACCGGTGGCGGCCTGTTCAGCAACGTCATCCGCGTGGCAAAAGTGAGCGGTGATTTTGACAGGGCCGGGGCCATTCTGGACTACTACCTGCCCTGCGAACACGAAAGCGGCATCAGGGAAGGGGTGGAACTCACCGCCTATGAATTTGATTTCGTGCCCATCCTCAATTACGGCAGCGAGGGCATCTACATCGACTGCTATCTGATGGGCAAGTTCGACGAATCCGGGCGGTGCTCCCTCCATGTGGGCACACTGAAGACGCTGACGCGGGATCTGGAGAGCGCCAAGGTCATGGGTGAGCTGTGCGGCACGCTGATGTACCACGCCGGCGAATATGTCAATCAGAATCTGCATCGCTATACCCCGCAAAAGGGACTGGAAACGGAATACCAGCGGCAGCTGGAACAGGAAGCGGCAGGACAGGACAACTGACCGCTGCCTTGAACCATCATCACACATGGGGCCATCCTGCGGCCCCCAAAATACAAGGAGAAATCAAAATGGGCGATATTTATTATTTATCCGAGCGCAACCGCATCGTGGAGGAACACCTCCATTGCATCAACACTGTGATCTGGCAGAACTGGTCGCTGATCCAGGCCGCCCGCCTGGAGCGGGACGATGTGTACCAGCAGCTGGCCATCCGGCTGATCCGCTGTGTGGACACTTACGACCCATCCAAGGGGCCGCTGAAAAAGCGCATCTACGCCCAGCTGAAGTATGAGCTGCTCAACTGCAAGGAAGTCCGCCGCCTGACCGGCATTACCGGGGCCCCGAAGGAGTTCCGCAAGGGGAACATTATCTCCCTGGATGCCATTCGGGAGGACAGCGAGTTGTACCGGCAGCTGGAGGCGGCGTGAGTGATGGCGACTTCGATTGTCCGGCGTATGCGCGAGGCGCTACGTTGGCTGTTCACACTGGACGAACCCCAATGGGTGGACGCGGAGCAAGTGGATGACAGCTTGGAACAGGACGTCAGGTTCCTGCGCTTCCAGCTGACCAAGACGCGCTCGGAACTCACGGAGCTGAGCCAACGGCCGGACAGCTTTCCACAGAGGTTCGCGGCGCTATTCCATATGCCGGAGGAAGTGCTGTGCCGACTGCCCTGCCGCTATGAGATCGGGCGGTCTGGCGGAAACTGGGCCGTGGTGCTGGAGCGATGCGTGTTCTGCGGCTGCGCGGTAAAAACGGAGGCTTTCCAAAGTGAGCGGGATGCCCTGTTGTATACGGCGCTCTTGCAAACAGCGGGATTTCGCCTGAGAAACAACCTGTCGTGCTCACAGTGCTACAGCGAATATCTGAAATCCAGCGGACTATCAGTAGAATGAGAGGAGGAAAAAACCATGCCGAATCAAAATACCCAGACCCTGCGTGACCGTATGCTGGCCGTCATGGCCGACGTGAACGCCCAGGTGGCGGAGCGGGAGGAGCTGGTGGAGGCTATCGCCATCGCCCTGCTCACCCGAAAGAACCTGTTCATCCTGGGTGCGCCCGGCCAAGCCAAGAGCTACGCCATCAACCAGTTCCGCGCCCGCATTACCGGGGCCCGGCAGTTCGAGCGCCTGCTATCCAAGCAGACCGATGAGGAACAGCTTTTCGGGCGCGTCGATCTGTCCAGCCTGCTCCCCGGCAGTGTGCCGGAAACCGAGCTACGAAAAGATCCCACCTACAATTTGCTGCGCTCCGAGCTGGAGGATGTGATGAAGCGACTGCCCAAAACGCCGGATGACGTGGAGAGCATGGCGCCGGTGAAGCATCATACTCAGCTGCTGGAGGACTATCGCAGGGCCGCCGCAGCCTTGCGGCAAGGGGAACCCTCTGTGAACACCGCAGGGAAGATCCCCGAGGCGGACATCGTGTTCCTGGATGAGATCTTCAAGTGCAATGACGGGGTGCTCAACTCCCTGCTCACCGCCCTCAACGAGCGCAAGTACACCAACGAGGGCCGTACTTATCCCATCCCCACCATCTCCTTTTTCGCGGCGTCCAACGAGATCCCCAACTTCAACGATCCCCAGGAGAAGATTCTGGAAGCCCTCTATGACCGACTGGAGCTGAAAGTGGTGACGGACAACATCTCAGACCGCGTTAAGCGGCTGGCGGTGCTGGCGGACAAGCAGGCGGGGCGCGCCGGACAAATTACTGCGTCCATCACGCTGGATGAACTGGGGCAGATGCAGGCGGAGGTGGCGGCGATCCCGGTGCCCGATGCCGCCAATGAGCTGGCGGACGATATCCTGTGCCAGCTCCGCAAGGACGGCATTCCGGTGTCTGACCGAAAGTATCTCAACTACTATCCCATCGCCCAGGCCAAGGCGTGGCTGTCCGGCCATGCCCAGGTGGAGTCCCAGGATCTGCTGGCGCTGAAGAACTACCTCTGGCAGAAGCCCGCTGACCGTCCTGTGGTGGAATCGACGCTGAACCGTATGTGTGTCAACCCCATGCAGGACAAGGTGAGCAGCGTCCGGGCCATGGCCGTGGATGTGCAGACGGAGTTTGACGCTAACCGCGCTGACACCAACAAGCCCAATGCGGGCAGCAAGGCCCTCATCAAGCTGCGGGGCGAGCTGGTGCGGTTGTACGGCGAGCAGCAGAAGCTGGCCGCGTCCGCCCAGTCGGACGGCGAAACGGCGCTGACGGATGGACTGCTGGCGGATATGGAACGGATCAACAAGCAGGCCCACGAGGCCGTGGGCTTCACCTACACGCCGCTGGGGCAGCTGGCGGCGCTGCAATAAAAATACAAGGAGGACAAAATCATGTTGAACCACATCGTAATGATGGGCCGTCTGACCCGAGACCCGGAACTGCGGCACACCCAGGCGGGCACAGCCGTGGCCAGCTTCACCGTGGCGGTGGATCGGGATTTCAAGGACAAGGAGACCGGCGAACGCAAGACCGACTTCATCGACTGCGTGGCGTGGCGCTCCACCGGCGAGTTTGTGGACAAGTATTTCGCCAAGGGCCGCATGGCCGTGGTGGAGGGCAGGCTGCAGCTCCGGGACTGGACGGACAAGGAGGGGAATAAGCGCCGCAGCGCGGAGGTGCTGGTGTCCAGCGTCTACTTCGGCGACAGCAAGCCCAAGGACGGCGACAGCGCCGGGGGCAAGGCCAAGGCGGGGAAGGATGACGATTTCCAGCTGCCTGGTGATTTCGGCGCCGGCTCTGACAATGGCTTTGCGGATCTGGCGGATGACGATGGCGATCTGCCGTTCTGAGAAACAGCGGCGGGAGGGGGCAACCCTCCCGCCGTATCTTAAAGAAGGAGAATAAGCTATGGCAACCTGTTTACTGTGCAAGAAAGATGTAACGTCCGGCTATGTGGTATGCGGCGACTGCGCCGGGAAAATAAAACCTGAAACGATGCGCCCAGTCCTGAGTGATTTTGCTGCGTGGCTGGGAGAAAATATGGCTCAAAACTATACTTCGGCACCATGTCTTATGTGCGAATTTGCAAAATCAAGTGCGTGTCTTAACCCAGAAATGTGCTGTAAGGGAACTACCGCCTGGCTTTGGGGCAAAGTGGACGAATTCCTGGATACTTCTGCCTGTGGCGGTATTCTGGGGCAGCTGGAAACTACGTGCCCTTTCCCCTATGTGTTCACGGACATGGACGACTCTTATATTTCCGGGAAGGACGATCCCCGCAATCCCCGATGGGAAGTTGGAGATCTTCATGCGGATCATGATGGGAGACATGGCTGGAAAATTCTATGGTATGGTTACTGGAAAAAGGCGACAGCGGAAATGAAGTCCGAAATGGATCGCGTCTACAGGGCTTTGACCGCCAACGATGCGTTACGTGATTGGACTGCCCTGCGCCGGTTCTGCTGGTCTCATCCTGAGGCGCAGGCAAACTTACGGTCAGAGGATGAATCCAATTTCTATTTGGTAGGTGAAGTATGTAATTTCTGGATTAGGCTCATCGCTCAACCCAAAGAGTGCAGCCTGTATCTGCATATGTTTACGAAGGATGAGGAAACGAAATGAAACAATACTTTGACTACTTAGACGCCCTGCGGGAATCCGGTGTCACCAATATGTACGGCGCGGTTCCCTATCTCCAGCAGGAGTTCCCGGAGCTGGGCTTCAACCACGCCCAGGCCGTCTATGTCCTGCGGGAGTGGATGGAATACCGTCAGAAGGGCGGGGATGCGTAATGCGCAAGCCCTACCGCACGATTGAGGACGTACTGCGTTCCCCGTGGGCTGCCGCTGGGCAGCCCATGGAGCGGCCTGCCACCGACCGGGTACTGCGCTCCACCAAGCTGGAGGACAGCATCTATGCCGACCTGCGGGATGGGGACGACAGTTTGGAGCAGACCGAGGGGGAGGCGGCAAAAAAGCTGCCATCCTTCCCGGCCCTGTCCCGGGACGTGTTCCAGTCCTTTTACTCCCTGATGCCCAGGAAGAACGACAATGATTTGCTGTCCACGGCCGCCCGGAAGTTCAATGGCCCGATTTTGGAGTACATCACCCAGAGCGAGGACTACCCCACGCTGAAAGCGGTGTGCGAGGGCCGGGAGCTGCCCGCCTATGAGGCGGCGTCCGAGTTTGTGGCCCGCACCGCCGGGGAGCTGGACAGCCTGCTCTCCAATATCAGCGGCGAGAAAAACGGGCTGAGCACGTTGGAGAAGCTGGAAAACGCTGAGCAGGAAGCGCGGAAAGATCTGGCCAGTCTGTTGGAACGAATGCAGGCCATGAAGGGACGCGACCAGCTATTGGAGCAGTCCGTGGTGGACGCGGCTAACCAGGCGGAGAGTAAGCGCCGCCAAGTGGAGGCCGTGGGTAAGCTGGTGGATGCCAGTGCAGCGAAAAGCAAAAATGCCGTAGCCGCCGTGGTGGCAGCGGCGGTGGGCGCCGCCGCAGAAAAGGCGGAAGAAGTACAGAACATCATCAGCGCCTGGAGCGATGCTCCCGGCAATCTGGAAAAGAACGAGGCGAATGCCGAGCTGCTGACCCTGGTGCGGCAAAGCCCGGTTCTGCGGGATATCTCCAAGTATCTGGGCCGGTTCCGGGAGATCTTCGCCCAGGGCAAGCGCAACGGCTACGCCTATGGCCGGGGCGAGAAATATTCCCTGGAGCTGGGCCGGGATCTGTCCCGAGCCCTTACCTCGGAGCTTGCCATGCTGGCTTCGCCCCAGACCACGCCGCTGTTCCTGCGCAAGTACCAGCGGGGGCAGATCAAGCAGTACCAGCGCCGGGAGCCCATCTACAAGGGCATGGGGGATATCATCTGCTGTCTGGATGAGTCCGACTCCACCGAGGGTGACCCCGCTGCCTGGGGAAAGGCCGTGGCCCTGACCATGCTGGAGATCGCGGCGGACAGCGGGCGGCGCTTCGCCCTGATCCACTTTTCTGGGCCGGGGCGCTTCAAAACGGAGGTGTTCCGGCCCGGGGGCTATGCCATGGCGGAAAAGGTAAACGCCGCGGAAACCTTTTTAGGCGGCGGCACCGACTTCCAGACGCCCATGAATGACGCCCTGCGCCTGATGGATGAGGAAGACCTTGAAAACGCCGACATCATTTTTATCACAGACGGCGAATGTGCTTTGCCAGACGCTTATGTGGAGCGGCTTCGGATTGAGCAGGCCAATCGGCGGTTCACTGTCACCGGGGTGCTGCTGGACAAAGACAGCCCAGGGATGGCGTTCAGCCTGGAGAAATTCTGCCAGAATATCTACCGAACCAGCGAGCTGCTGGGGGATGAGATCGTGCGGGAGATCGTGGCAAAACGGACGTAAAAATTGATTTGGAGGTTGATTGCAGCATGATCGTTTATATAACTGAGATGGTCGAAATGCCCGCTAACTGCGTGGATTGTGTAATGGAGGAATGCGTACTGCCCTTAAAAGCCAGGGTATACACTCCGACGATCAAAAAACGCTACGTATCCAGGCGGCACCCGGACTGTCCGCTCCGTGAGCTCCCGGCACAGGTTGAAACGCGCTGAAATGGTAGGCCATCAATAAATACAGTTGCGGACACAGGTGAAACCGGCTATAATAGGGATACGGCCAAGGCGTTGGCTGCCCTGCGGTTCGAGAGAAGCTATGTTGTCGATGGGAAAACGAAATGGCAGTGCGCTGTTTTTACCTGTTCCCTCATAGAGCAGCTTGGCCGCACCCTCCGCAGAAAGCGGGGGGGACATTGCGATGAATTTATGTGAAAACGGTATACGGATCATCTAAGAGTACGCCGATGTGCTCCATTGTGAGCCGATTGAAAAGGTGGCTGATGACGCTGTTGGGGGAGTTCGGCATGACAGCCGGAGATTTTGGCAATGTGGGTAAAGCCCGTTATGCGGTACCCGATATGTGGACGATGGGTGAGGTGTATGCCAGGCTGATCAAGAACGTGTCCGGGGAGGACGATGTGGTGGAGTCATTGCTGGCGGTCTATACCTCCTCATGATTGACAAATGGCTTTCCGATTACAACGTCGCATTCTATTACCAGCCCTGGGGCTATCTGGCGGGGTGCTACCGCCAGAGTAAGGTGGTGGACGGATGACGAGCAGAAAAGTGGCATGAAAAGAAAATTGGGCCCCACAATGCGGTTGCATTGTGGGGCCTTGAATTGTTGCTTTACCCGTACTTTCAAAAGGCTGCTTCTAAAGATGTTGCCACGGGAAAATGTAAGATTTGTGTCATAATTAAAGGCTCTATCTGTTCTGTGTGGAATCCCATCAGACTACGGTAATTTGAGGAGTACATGAAAGAGAGCAAATAACACCGTGCCGCAAGGCAGTTCAGGTGTCGGCTACCCCTTGCCAAGGCGGGCTTGGCAGCTGATGCTTTCTCTTACAGCCGCAGCCCCTTGATATCCTTGATTCGGGACAGGATGATGTTGCAGACACAGCTCTCCACACCAGGAAGTGGGTCGATGACCTCATGGATCAGTTTTTCCATTTCCTCGCTGGAAGCGGCAACGGCGTGAACATGGAGCTTGTCCTTGCCAGTAACACGGTAAACCTGCGTAATTGTTTCGTTCCGCTTTAATATCTCCGTCACCCCTACCAGCGCATCCGGCAGCGTCTCGATCTCGAAATAACAGGAGACAGCACCGCTGATTTTCTGTGGATTGATGATGGTGGTGTATTCCTCAATGATTCCCCGCTGCTCCAGCGCCTGAATACGAGCTTTCACCGCTACACGGGATATCCCTACCTTCTGC
This sequence comes from uncultured Oscillospiraceae bacterium, assembly GCA_910588105.1. GTDB lineage: Bacteria > Bacillota > Clostridia > Oscillospirales > Oscillospiraceae > Enterenecus. Next base: position 49,715 of record CAJUQD010000018.1, read on the forward strand.
CCGATGTCCGAATAGGAGATCCGGGCGTTTTCAATCAGCATCCGGACGATTTTCTGATCCAGCGCGTCCAATCCCTCCAAAAACATAGCTATACCACCTTTGTTGCTCTTTTCTATGTTCATTATAACGGGAAAGACTCAAAATGTAAATAGTAGATTGACTTTAGCAATATCCGTTGCTATAATAATTTCAAATCGTAAGTTGCAACTTTCTATTTGGAGGTGCGGCAAATGCATCAGGATCTGACGCAAGGATCGGTCATGCGCTCCATGCTGGTTTTTGCAGTCCCTATGATTTTAGGAAACCTGCTTCAGCAATGCTACAATATCGCAGATACACTGATTGTCGGGCAGTTTCTTGGCAAAAATGCCTTGGCCGCTGTTGGCTCGTCCTTTTCCCTGATGACTTTTTTGACCTCCATCCTACTGGGGCTTTGCATGGGCAGCGGGGCGCTGTTTTCCATTCGGTTCGGCCAGCGGGACGAGACCGGCCTGCGGGAAAGCATACGCGCCTCTTTCGTGCTGATTGCCGCCGCGGCCCTCCTGCTATGCGTCACTGCTTTTGCCTGCCTGGATTTTATCCGGGTCTTTCTGCGGGTGCCAGCGGAAGTATGGGCACTCATGCGGGAATACCTGTTTGTCATTTTCTGGGGCATTGCCGCCACGTTCCTGTATAACTATTTCGCATCGCTTTTGCGGGCGCTGGGTAATTCCGTAGTCCCTCTCATGTTTCTGGCGGTCTCCGCCATGCTGAACATCATCCTGGATTTATGGTTTGTGCTGGGATTAGAGAGGGGTGCAGCTGGAGCGGCGGAGGCTACTGTAATCGCCCAGTATATCTCCGGTATTGGCATTGCGCTCTATGCTTGGGCGCGGTGCCCGCAGCTGCGGGATATCCGCAAGAACTTCCAAATCCGCTGGGGCTGTGTCCGGGAGATTGCCGGTTTTTCTGTCCTGACTTGTGTTCAGCAGTCTGTGATGAACCTCGGTATCCTGATGGTACAAGGGCTGGTGAACAGTTTTGGCCCCACGGTGATGGCGGCCTTTGCGGCAACGGTAAAGATTGACGCCTTTGCCTATATGCCCGTGCAGGATTTCGGCAACGCCTTTTCTACCTTCATCGCACAAAATTACGGAGCAAAAAAAGATGACCGTATCCGCGCCGGTTTGAAGGGCGCGGTGGCTACATCCATTGTGTTTTGCCTGGCAGTGTCCGCCCTTGTATGGGTCTTTGCCCGCCCGCTGATGGCTTTGTTTGTGGATGCACAGGAGACGGAGGTCATTCTGGAGGGCATTCGATACCTGCACATCGAAGGCGCATTTTACTGCGGTATTGGCTGTCTCTTTCTGCTGTATGGCCTATACCGGGCCCTGGGAAAGCCTGGGATGAGCGTAGTGCTAACCATCATTTCGCTGGGAACCCGGGTGGCGCTGGCCTATACGCTGTCAGCGGTTCCATCCATTGGTGTGACCGGCATCTGGTGGTCGGTGCCCATTGGCTGGGCGCTGGCAGACATGGTCGGAATTCTCTATTACATAGTCCGAAGAAAACAGTTGCTTACTGGTGGAAACCAAGTTCAAATTCAAATTAAGTTTAGGAGGTATATCACAGAATGAAAATCGTACTATTGGAAGGGTTGGGTGTCTCAGATCAGGTGATTGAACAGCACAAGAAGAAGCTGGATGCCATGGGGCACACCTTCACAGCCTACCCGAAAAACGCGGATCCTCAGGTTCAGGCCGAAAGGAGCCGCGATGCGGATGTTATCATGTTGGCAAATATGCCCCTGGCCCCATCTGTACTGGATGAAGCCAAGTCCCTGAAGTTCATCGATGTGGCCTTCACCGGGGTGGATCACATCCCCATGGCGGAGGCGAGGAAGCGGGGGATCGCCGTCAGCAACGCCTCCGGCTATGCTAACCAGGCTGTGGCGGAGCTGTGCATCAGCTTTATGATCCAACTGCTCCGGAATGTGAGCAAGACGGAGGAACGCTGCCGGAACGGCGGCACCAAGGACGGCCTGGTGGGCAGCCTGCTGTGCGGGAAAACCGTGGGCATCGTGGGCGCCGGCGCTATCGGCAGGAAGGTGGCCGCCCTCTGCAAAGCCTTCGGCTGCACGGTGCTGGCCTACAACAGAAGCGCCGTCTCTGATCCCGCCATTGATGAACAGGTATCTCTTGACGCCCTGCTGAAGCGGGCGGATATCGTGTCCCTGCACTGCCCCCTGACGGCGGATACCAAGGGCATGATTGGAAAGGGTCAGCTGGCCCTTATGAAGAACAGCGCCCTCCTCATCAACACCGCCCGGGGCGGTGTGCTGGATTCCCAGGCTCTGGCGGAGGCCCTGGAGAATGGGGAGATTGCCGGAGCGGCTTGCGACGTTTTTGAGACGGAGCCCCCCCTGCCCGCCGATCATCCCCTGCTGCGCTGCCCCAACATCATTGTCACCCCCCACACCGCCTTCTCCTCTGTGGAGTCCATGGAACAGCGGGCAGATATCGTGTTCAATAACCTTTATTCCTGGTTGGACGGGAAGCAGGTCAATGCAGTCTGAACTGATAAAAGGGGAATAAGGAACGGACATAGCACAGGGCGGGAGCATCTTTAACGATGCTCCCGCCTTTGCTTGCGCCTGCCCAATGAACTGGAATTTGATAAAATGTTCGAAATGGCTTTCTCCTTATTGTGCTGCTTCTACGAGCGAAATAACTTCATGTAAATCAGTGATTATATAGTCGATGTCATAGTCCAATGGAGCCGGTTTTTGATCAGGATTGTACCAACACGTTAGAATCCCGGCATTATTGCCACCCTGTATATCACTGGTCAGCGAATCCCCAATCATCATCACTTCAGAAAGGCTTGATGGCCGTATGGCGTCAAATACAGCATCAAAGAACGCGCGATTTGGCTTTTCCGCGCCGATTTCTTCCGATAGGAACACCCCATCCATCAGTTCTCCGAGACCAGAAAGCAGGAGCTTCTTCTTCTGGGCAATAATCGTTCCATTGGAAACGACATACTGGCTTACTTTGCCGCGGAGTTTTTTTACAATACTGATGCTGTTATCCCTGTAGATAATTGTATCCCCCAATCGAAGCTGGTATTGTCGGTTGAACTCCGATGCAAGGGCCTGGGGCACGCCGATCTCCTGAAAAAACTGTTCAAAGCGGCCGACCAGTACTTGTGGTTTTGTAATTTCATTTCGTTCAAGCCGCTGCCAGTAAAGTTCATTTATTTGAGAATACCTGCGAATCATATCCTCGGAACAACCGCCCAATGAGAACTCTCCAAACAGGCTTTTTATTGCCGCGCTTTCCGCCGCATGAAAGTCAAGTAATGTTCCATCAACATCCCACAGCAATATCTGTATCATGGACAGTTCCCCCTCAAGTAGAGATTTCGTGTCATTCAATCACATTCCAAATTATATTGGCATTTTGATTTCCCGGTATTATTCAAGCCAATAGCGAGGTAACGCGATCATTCCTATTCGGTACACCCACTTCTCAGCGTCCCACAGGCTGGCCTTATTATACATTGGGGGAATTGAATTGTCCATATGCTCAATAAAAAACAGGTGGAACCCCTCCACCTATCCGCCCGGGCTCCACCATGGTATAATGAACCTGTATTTCAGGGCGGAGTAAGTTAGGGCGGAGTAAGCGAGGGAGGAACGG
>CAJUQD010000019.1 GCA_910588105.1 uncultured Oscillospiraceae bacterium
CTCATACCTGCATTTTATCAGATCTTTTACTTGTTTTCAATCGTGGCTACTATAGTATGTGTTTCGGCGGGGGACGCGGGCCCAATCCTCTCCAACTATGTTCAGGGCAGGTGACGATGGATGCAGCCGGTGCGGGAGCTTGTCATGCTCATTGAAAACGGGCAGGAGCGGTTTTACCGAATCGCGTACTCCTATGTCAAAAACAGGGAGGACGCGTTGGACATCGTTCACAACGCCATTGTCAAAGCGCTCCAGTCCTGCCCCGGCCTGCGCAGCCCGGAATACGCCCAGACCTGGTTTTGCCGCATCCTCATCAATGAGAGCGTCTCCTTCCTGCGTAAAACCCGCCGCCTTGTGCCGCTGGAGGAAATACAGGAAGCGGCGGACGATACCTGGCCGGAACAGGACGCCTATTTTGACCTGTATGCCGCCCTCGACAGGCTGCCGCCGGAGCTGAAAACCGTGGTGATCCTCCGCTTTTTTGAGGACATGAAGCTGGATGAGATCGCCAGGATCTTGTCCGCCAACCTGAGTACGGTAAAGTCCCGGCTGTACCGGGCACTGAAGCTGCTGAAGCTGGATATGGAGGTGTTGGACGATGATGGATAAAAAGAACTACGAACAGATGCCAATCCCCGAGGAGCTGGACGAGGTGGTGCAGGGGGCAATCAACGAGGGGCTGACCAGGCGCCGCAGACATGGAGCGGCCTCCATTTTAAAACGGACGGGCTCCATTGCCGCCGTGCTGGCGTTGTGCGCTGTCGCGATGCTGAACCTGTCCCCCGCGTTCGCGTCGGCGGCCTGCGAGCTGCCGGTGGTGGGCGGGCTGTGCCGGGTGTTCCTGTTCCGGGAATACCACGCCCAGGATGAAATCAAATATGTTGACGCCCAAATCCCCCAGATTGAAAACACCGGGAAGACAGAGCTGGAGGCCCGGGTGAACCTGGAGATTCAAAAGGTGGTGAGCGCCTGCCTGGAGGAGAGCGAGGCCCGGGCCAGGGATTACTACGATGCCTTTATACAGACCGGCGGGGCCCCCGAGGACTTCCTCCCCATGGGCATTACGGTGGACTATGAAATCCACCACATCAGCCCCCAGTACGTCTCCTTCACCGTGCGGGAGTATGAGACCGCGTTCCGGGTGTATAACCAGTATTTCTACTACAACCTGGACCTGGACACCGGCCGGGACCTGACCCTGCGGGACTGGTTCGGCAACGACTACCGGCAAATCGTGGCGGACAGCATGGAGCAAACCATCGCGGGCTGGAGCGAAGAGCGGCGCGCCATGCTGTGGGACGACCTGTCCCTCATCGAGCTAATCTCGGAGAACACGGACTTCTACCTGAACCAGGACGGGCAGGCGGTGGTGGTGATCGAGCGGTACAAGGCGGCGTGCGGCGCGGCGGGACAGTTGGAATTTGTGATCGAAACGCCCGGGCAGCCCTCCCCGCAATGAAAAGCCCCCGGAGGCGCGCAGCCTGACAGGCTGTCCCTATGGGATTTACCGCTGGTCTCCAACAAAAACCGCCGGGCGGTTCTGTCCTATGGTGTTATATCAACCGTCTGCGGCAGAAGATTGAGGAGGACCCGGCAAAACCGGCCTGCATTCAGACTGTTCTGGGGCTGGGCTACCGCTTTGTGGTTTGAGCCGGAACACCGCCTGAGCATGTGCGCTGGCGGACAAAACAGTGAAAAAGGCCCGGCGGTTCAATCCGCCGGGCCGCCATTTTGACCAGTTTTATCCAACTGCGCCAGGAGAAACTGGGCGCACAAGCCGGTAAACGCCCCGGTGAGGATGCCGCTGACCAGCAGAACAGGCAGATAGGTGATGAGGCCGGGGGTGCGGGTGAGGGCGATGGCCACAAAGATTTGCCCCACGTTGTGGAACATAGCCCCAAAGACCCCGGCGACCCAGAGCTGCTTTTTTGTGAGGATCCGCCGTAACAGCAGCATGACCAGCCAGCACAAAAGCCCACCGCCCATGCTGTAAAAGAGGGTCATAAGCTGGCCGGAGAATACGCTCCCCAAAAATACCCGGCACACCAGAACTGCCAGCGCATCCCCCGGCGAGAGGGCGAACATGGCGTACACCGTCACGATGTTGGCCAGCCCCAGCTTAATGCCGGGAATGGGAACGGGCGGGGGAATCTGCGCCTCCACCATAAAGATGATAAGGGCTATGGTGGTGAGCAAAGCCAGTCTGGTCAGTTTTTTTGCGTTCATAGCTCCCCCTATCCGGCCACGCCGTCCACGCCGCTGTCGGCCGACTCCAGCCAGATCACCAGCCTGTGGGGCAGGCAGGCGATGGGAACTACGCTGTTGGAAATCCATCCCTGCCGGACGCAGACCTGGTCGGGACAGTCTGCCTCCGCCACACGGATGCGGCCGCGCTCCACCTCGATGACGTTACAGCCATCCTCCCACTCCACCGTAAAAGAGAAGGGCTTGTTAACATCGTCGAGCGCAATGGTGCGGATACATTCCCCGTCTCGATAAATGAAAGCGGTGGCAGCTCCCGTTCTGCCGCGGAAAACAAGCATACCGGCTACGGTGGAGACGAGTAAGACAGCGCCAACAAGAAACAGCCAGAATTTTTGGGTTTTCATCAAAGCACCCCCCAGGGCAGCCGCAGGGAAATGCGCTGCATATTTTTGCAGTATATCACCTTTTCCCGCTTTCCGCAATGTCCGTTTACCAGGGAGGCCGTTCCAAGGTTAGGCGCCGTTTGAAAATTGGCAATATGCCCAGCGGCAAGGAATTTTTTCGCCGGGCAAGGCGATTTGGCGCAGAAATACTTTGTGTATTTCAAGGCAAAACAACGCAGCTCGGCGGAAAAAGGCCCGCCGATTGGGCGTGTTGACAATTTTCAAACAAACCCTAGAAAGTATTTGTGGCTGAAGTGGAATTTGACACACTTCTGCACAGATCTTGCAACTGGAAGCATTCACTAGGGGCAGGCGGCAGAGCAGGTTCATCCTCTCCCGGTATGCCGCCGGGTATAGCGCTTGATGGGCTTGCGTTGATTCATCGTGAGTTTCACTCCATTCACAAGAACAATATTTCACCACAGACTGGCAAGACCTGCACCATTGCCCGCCAATCACGCCCGGGCGCAGGCGTTTCCTGCCCGGTGTTCCCGCCGACGCGCAGGAAACAAACGACAGCCATGTGGCGGTTGACCGCAGGGGAGCAAGGGCGCACAGCTTGGGGAAGCGCTTTGACGCGTTCCCGCAGGGGATTGACGGCGCAGATATCCGGGCGGGCCACTCCACGCCGGGGCATGGGAGTACGTAAAGCGGAACCGGCCTTGCGCCGCATCACAGCCGGGGGCACTTTTGCCCGGCGCTGTTTTTTTTGCTTTCCCCTTTACGTCCATAAAATGATGTGATATAATTCCTTGTACTAGATTGGACGGGCCCGATACGGATTGGAGGAACCCCCATGGAAGAGTTGGCCGAACTGAAGCAGCAGCTCACCCGGCAGCGCCCCGCCGGCTGGGACGACCTGCCCGACATCCCGCTGTATATGGATCAAGTGGTGGGCTATCTGGCCCGGCAGATGGTGAGCATGGGGGAGGGCGACGCCCTTACCTCCGCCATGATTAACAACTATATCAAGGACGGCCTGGTGGAGCGAGCCAACGGCAAAAAATACGGCCAGGAGCATCTGGCCTACCTCACCGCCATCACCGCCTTGAAGCAGGTGATGAGCGTGCGGGAAATGAAGGTGCTCACCACCGTGGGCCGGGAGCTGCGGGCGCCCCAGCGGCAGTACGAGTACTTCTGCCAGTATCTGGACCAGGCCATGACGGACACCGCCGCCGGCATTGACGAGGACACCGCCGACCATGACCTGCCCAAGCTGGTGCTTGAGCTGGCTATGCGCAGCTATGCCAGCGGGCTGGCCTGCCACCGGGCCCTGGCCATCCTGGCCCAGCGCACGGGGCACGAGGACTTGCTCAAAAAGAAGAAATGATCTCCGGCTCCGGCCGGTCTCATGATATTTGAATTTGGGAGGAATTTGACCATGAGCGACTATATAATTATCACCGATTCGTCCTGCGACCTGCCCGACAGCCTGGTGAAGGAACTGGAGCTGACCATACTTCCCCTGGCCTTTATCATGGACGGCAAAACCTATCGGAATTGGCCGGATAACCGGGACATGTCCCCCGACACCTTCTATGCCAAGGAAAAGGAGGGCCTCATGGCCACCACCAACGCCGTCAATGTGGAGGAGGCGGCCCAGGCCATTAAAGAAGCTGCCCTTCAGCAGGGAAAGGACGCGCTGGTGCTGGCCTTTTCCTCCGGCCTGTCCAGCACCTGCGGCGCGTTCCAGATTGCCGCCCAGGAGCTGAGCGAGCAGTACCCCCAGCGCAAAATTTACGTAGTGGACACCCTGTGCGCCTCCCTGGGCCAGGGGATGCTGGTGTACCAGGCCGCCAAGCTCCGCCGGCAGGGCAAGACCATTGAGGAGGTCCGGGACTGGGCGGAGGAAAACAAGCTGCGCCAGTGCCACTGGTTCACCGTCAACGACCTGTTCTTTTTGAAGAAGGGCGGACGGGTGTCCGCCGCCACCGCCGTGGTGGGCACCATGCTCCAGATCAAGCCCGTCCTCCACGTGGACGACGAGGGCCACCTCATCAACGTGGCCAAGGCCCGGGGGCGCAAGGCGTCCTTGCTGGCCTTGGTGGACAAGGTGGGGGAGCTGGCCGAGGACCCCGCCGGCCAGACCATGTTCATCAGCAACAGCGACTGCGCCGAAGACGCCCAGTTTGTGGCCGGTGAGATCAAGCAGCGTTACGGCACGAAAGAGATCATCATCAACTCCATCGGGCCGGTGATCGGGGCCCATACCGGCCCCGGCTGTGTCGCATTGTTTTTCATGGGCAAGCATCGGTAGACTCCTTGCTGGAGGCGTTACTTTCTGCTCGTGCAGAAAGTAACCAAAGACACGCATAGGGGCTCCGCCCCTGTGTACCCCGTTATGGGGGACGCCCTCTGCGTGCCCGGGCACTGGCCCTTCCGGCGCGTGGGTTCTTCGGCGCAGATGCCCCCATTGCTACTGCTGCCTGTGTCTGGACACGGAAAGAGTGGGCTCCACGGTTTTGTGCCTCCGTGGCGCGCCGTTTGGCTCCGTGGTGTTGGCCTGCGCACATTAACCAGCCGCCTTCCTGACGGGAGTCGGCTGGTTTTTATTTCCCCCAAATTTTTTGATTCTCCCTCTTGACAAATTCGTATATGGCGTCTATACTGTGCATATCGTATATATACAAAATATCAACGAGGTGCACCATGGACATCATCATCAGCAATTCCTCCGGCGTGCCGATCTATGAGCAGATCGTCCGCCAGATGAAAGGGCTCATCCTTTCAGGCCAGCTCTCCGAGGACGAGGCGCTGCCCTCCATGCGGCTGCTGGCTCGGGATCTGCGCATCTCCGTCATCACCACCAAGCGGGCCTATGAGGAGCTGGAGCGGGAGGGCTTCCTTGCCACCGTCCCGGGCAAGGGCTGCTTCGTGGCCGCCCAGAACCGGGAGACAAGGCGGGAGGCCGTCCTTTGCCAGATTGAGGAGCACCTGTCCCAGGCGGTGGACGCCGCCCGGGCCGGGGCCGTAGACCTGGACGAACTCACTGAAATGCTGAACACTCTGTATAGCGAGGGAGAATTATGACAAACTGTATTGAAATCCGGGGTCTTGTCAAGCAATACAAGAGCTTTACCCTGGGCCCCATCGACCTCAAGGTGCCCGGCGGGTCCATCATGGGCCTGATCGGGGAGAACGGGGCGGGCAAGACCACCCTGATCAAGTCCATGCTGGGCATCGTCAAGCCCACCGCCGGAACGGCCGTCCTGCTGGGCGCCGATCCGGACCGCGCCAAAGAGGATATCGGCATGGTGCTGGACGACTGCTTCTTCTCCGAGTACCTGCGGGTGCGGGACGTGGAGACGGTGCTGTGCCGGGTGTTCAAGACCTGGGACAAGGGGCTGTACCGGGACTATCTGGACAAGTTCGGCCTGTCCGGGGCGAAAAACATCAAGGAGCTGTCCCGGGGGATGCGGATGAAGCTGTCCCTGGCGGCGGCCCTGGCCCACCGGCCCCGGCTGCTGCTGCTGGACGAGGCCACGGCGGGGCTGGACCCGGTGGTCCGGGACGAGATCCTGGACGAATTCCTGGCCTTCGTGTCCGATGAGGACCACGCCATCCTGATCTCCAGCCACATCACGTCGGACCTGGAGAAGGTGGCGGACTACATCGCCTACCTCCACCAGGGAAAGCTGCTGCTGTGCGACGAGAAGGACCGCCTGCTGGAGAGCTATGGGCGGCTGGTGTGCGCCCGGGAGGAGCTGGAACAGGTGGACCGGGGCTATGTGGTGGCCACCCGGAAGAGCCAATATTCCACCGAGGCGCTCATCCGCCGCAGGGGCGATTTCAAGCGGCTCTACCCCCGGCTGGCGGTGGAGCCGGTGACGCTGGACGAATTGATGGTATTCGTGGTAAAGGGGGATAAAGCATGACCGGGCTGATTTTGAAGGATCTTCTCATCCTGCGCAAGACTCTGCGCTCCTACCTGTTTATGCTGATAGTATACGTGGGCATCGCTTTTACCGGGGTGTGGTCGGCGGACATCGTCGGCGTGCTGCTGGTCGTCATGGTCGTGATGCTTCCCATGAATGTGTTTGCCTACGACAAGCAGGCCAAGTGGGACACCTACGGCCTGGCCCTGCCGGTGGGCCGCACGAAAACGGTAGCCGCCCGGTATCTCTGCGTCCTGCTGCTGTGCCTGCTCAGCGTGGGCCTGACGGCCATTCTCGGCGTGATGCTGTATGCCGCCGGACGGGTGGAGGAGCCTGTGGAATTTCTGGTGAGCTGTTCGGTGATGGGCCTGATGTCCGTACTGGTAAACGCCATCATGCTGCCCTTCCTGTACAAATTCGGCCCGGAGCGGGCCCGGATGATGTTCTTCGGCATCATGGGCGGGATCGTTCTGCTGGTTGTCGCGGCCCTGTTTCCCCTGGGCGGGCTGGAATGGCTCAAATCCCTGGAGCTTGCCGAGCCCACCCCGGCGCAGGCCGCCGCCATTCCCGCGGTCGCGGCGGTGGCGGGGCTGGCCCTGCTGGCGGTATCCTTCCTGCTGTCACGGCACTTCTACGGGAGCAAAGACGTGTGACAAGAAGCGCGGAACCCCCCAATTCCCCTTGTATTTGCCATCCAAATCATGTATAATGAAATGGCTTTCCTCGTGAAAGCCATTTCATTATACACAAGATATTGCAGGAGGTATCCCTTTGAAACGAATCCTCAGCCTCTTTTTGGCGCTGTGCGCCGTGCCGCTGCTATGCGCGGGCGTCCGCACGAGCCGGGCCAGCGCTCCCATGGCAAGCAGCGGCAAGCCTTACTACATCATGGTCAACCGGGCCCAGAGCACCGTCACCGTCTACGAGCTGGACGGGGAGGGCTATTATACCGTCCCCGTCAAGGCCATGGTGTGCTCCACCGGGCGCGAGGGCTATGCCACCCCCACCGGCACCTTTACCATCGGCGGGCGGTGGACCTGGGTGCACATGTTCGACGACTCCTACGGCCAATACTGCACCCAAATCAAGGGGAATATTCTGTTCCACTCGGTATGCTATACCGAAAAAGACCCCTCCACCCTGATGACGGAGGAGTATAACGGCCTGGGGGCCCCGGCTTCCTTGGGCTGCGTCCGGCTCCAGACGGCGGACGCCAAATGGATTTACGACAACTGTGCCCGGGGCACCAAGGTCACCATCTACGATGGCGGCGACCCCGGCCCCCTGGGCAAGCCGGACAAGCTGGTGCCCCATATCTCCGAGGAACAGGCCAACGGCTGGGATCCCACTGACCCCCGGGAGGAAAACCCCTGGCATGCGCTTCTCTCCGGCCGGGGGGAGGGGGAGGGCGAGCCCCCGCCCGAGCCGCTCCCCCCGGCCCAGTCGGTGTCCTACGCCCTCATGGCCCAGGCCCTGTACACGCTGTCCGGCGAGGGCGGGCCCGTCGGCGGCGCCCAGGCGGTAGACTGGGCCACCGGCCACCGCCTGCTGGACGGTGTGGCGGGACAGGACTTTGACCCCGCCGCCCCCATCACCCGGCAGGAGCTGGTGTCCATGCTGTACCGCTATGAGACGGAGTATCTGGGCCGCCATGTCCAGCCCTCCGGCAGCCTGTCCCGCTTTTCCGACGGGGCGGGCGTACATACCGCCGCCCGGGACGCCATGCGCTGGGCGGTGGGGGCGGGCCTCATCCAGGGCGCCTCGGAGAACGCCCTTTTGCCCGCGCACTATGTCAGCCGCACCCAGATGGACATCATTCTCCAACGCTACCGCCGGCTTTGACGGACATGAGAGCGCCCCCGCTTTCGCGGGGGCGCTCCTTTGCTTTTATGATGCAGTTTTCTCTCCCCGGCCTTTCCATCGCTTCCAGGCCAGCCGGGCAGTGAGGACGGGAAGCAGGATAGTCAGCGCGCTCAGCCCCCCATAGGACAGCAGGAGGAGCAGGATCATCAGCAGGATGCTGCCCCCCAGCGCCCCGTCCGCCATCAGCCAGAGCCAGGCTTCCACCAGCCCCGTAAAAGGCTGCCACACGCCCAAGGCAGGCCCCATAATGGCTGGTGTGCACAGGGACAGGTAACCCATCGCCCACACCAGCCAGCCGAACAGGAGGAAGGGGTGCTTTTTCGCCAGCAGCAGGGGCAGACCCGCGATAAGTACCACCATTCCTATGAGGAACAGCTCGTCATCGCCTTTGACCGCCGCGAGAAGGCACAGCCCCGCGCCGCCCGCCGTGCAGACCACGCCCAGGATCTGGGTCGTGGTGAGCCCCCGCCGGGGCCGCTCCACATAGACGATCTGGGGCTGCGCCGCCGGGGGCGTCTCCCCCTTGGGCGCATCCGTGGCCGCTCCGGGTGTGTCCCCCTCCCGGACCAGCTGGTCCACGCTCACCCCGAACAGGTCGGCCAGCTTGATGAGCTTATCCAGCTCGGGCACCGACTGGCCCGTCTCCCACTTGCTCACCGACTGCCGGGACACCTCCAGCCGTTCCGCCAGGTCCCCCTGGGACAGCTTCTGCCGGGTGCGCAGCTCTAGAATCCTTTCCGCCAATGTCATGGGCGCGCCCTCCTTTCCGTCCCTATTGTAGCAGTCCCACCGTGGGAACACAACCAACAGGGCTTGGAAAATTTAGCAACCAGAGGTTGCGCCGTTGGGGCAAGCTCCGCTTTCCCCACTTTCGCCGCCCCTTTCCCCCATAAAGCCCAAGGGCGGCTTGCGGGGACCCGGCAGACTTCACTGCCGGAGCCGCAGATCGTCCCCATAGAAGGTGAGCTCCTGGTACAGCCCCCCGATGCGGGAGGCCAACTGGGGGGTGTAGCGCTGGGCGATGTGATCCATGGACAGGTTGGTGGAGATGATGGTGTGCCGCCCCGACTGGAGGCGGCTGTTCACCACCTCGTACAGCGAAGACTGGGACAGGGGGGTGGTGAGCTCGCTGCCCAAATCGTCCAGGATCAGCAGGTCGCAGCCCAGGTAGCGCCGGGTGTCGTCCCGGGCTTGGCGCTCCTCCCCGGCGTCCCGGGTGAAGCGGCGGGTCTCAAAGGCGGAAAACAGGCGGATAGCGGTGTCGTACACCACGGAGTACCCCCGCTGGGACACCTCCCGGGCGATGCAGCCGGACAAGAAGGTTTTGCCCAGCCCCGTCCCCCCGGACAGCAGCAGGTTTTTCAGTGGATAGCTTGGAAACTGCCGGGCGTAGCCCCCGCACACCTGTGCCACCCGGCGCATATTCTCCCGGGGGGAGCGGCTCTGGCCCTGCCAGGGCTGGTCGCTGTACACGTCCAGCCGCAGCCTGTCGAAGCTCTGCTCGTCGGTGAGGTTGAGCAGGGCGGTGAGGGCGCGCAGCTGCTCTTGGGCGCACAGCCCCTTCAGGCAGGCGCACATACCCCCCGCCGTCCAGCCCGTGTCCCCGCACTGGGCGCAGGCGGGGGTGCTGTCCAGGGCGGCCGGTCCGTGCCCCAGCCGCGCCAGCAGGGCGGCGCGCTCTTCCTGGAGGGCTTCGCTCCGGGCCCGGATGGCAGCAATCTCCGGGCCGTCCGGGGCCACCGGCGTCCCCCCGGTGGCCAGCCTCGCCAGGTCGGCCATGGACGACCTCAGCGCGGCGTCCAGCTCCCGCAGCCGGGGCTCCCGGGCGTACAGCTCCCGCTCCAGGTCATAGCGGCGGCGCTCCCGCCCCTCCCGGCGGCGCTCCAGCCGGGCCAGGGCACGGCGCATAACGGTGGGCTCGTAGGACACCTCAACCCCCTCCTTTCTGCTGCTCCTCTAAGAATTTGTCCAGCCAGTCGTTATTCTTCTCAATGCGCTCCCGGCTGGGCTGGAAGTCCCGTGGCCGGGCTGCGATCGGGGCGGCGGTGCGCCGGGGGGGCTTGTCCCCCGCCTCCACCTGCTGGGGCGTCTGGTAGCCCGCCCCGTGCCAGGAGGTCAGGATTTTGTTCATGTACGGCCAGTTCATGGCGTTTTTCTGGAATACGGTGCGCTCGTAGGCCATGCGGATCAGCTCGTCGCTCAGCCCCATGCCCACCCAGGCGGCGATATACTCCCGCTCCTTTTCCACCGCGGGGCGGCGCTCCGTCACCCCAACGGCCTGGAGGATGGCCCATTCCCGACCGTCCACCGCCTCCTGGCGGCGCAGGTAGTCCTCCGCCCGCTCCAGGGTGTCCAGGCCCAGCCGCTTCCACTGGAAGGCGGTGCGCTGGATGGCGGGCATCCGGGGACAGGCGGCGGGGCTGTTCTTTGCCAGCCGCTCCCGGCGGATGGCCCAGCCGGTGAGCTGTATGATTACCTCCGGCGGCAGGCCCAGGTGGTCGTAGATGGTGTAGGCGCACCGCAGGTCGTTATCGGTGAACACCCGGCCCAGCATCCCCTCCAGCTCCCGGCACAGCCCCTGGAACTCCGGCTCCCCCTCCAGGGCGGCGGCCACGTCCCCCCGGGTGTACTCGGGGGGACGGTCATCCCTCGGGGGAGGCGGGGGCGGGGCGTCCTCCTGGGGCTGCGCCAGACCCATCCCGGCCAGACGCTGCCACGCGGGGCGCAGCCGCCCGTCCTCCCAGCGCAGGCGGGCGGACGCCTTGGCCTGGTCCCCGCCGCACTCCAGCAGGGCCAAGTATAAAAGCGCCCCGTCCCCGTCGCCGGACTCCACCAGCAGTCGGGCAGCCTGGGCAGACATGGACAGTATTTCGTTGGGCAGCAGCAGCGGGGTCAAGGGGCATCCACCTTCTCTCTTTTTCGTAGGACTTCTATTCTACCTGATTCCGGCAAAAAAATCAACCGCCCCGCCAAATCTGGCGGGGCGGCCGGTTTTACGCTCCCTCTTTCAGCTTGTCCACATCCTCCAGATAGATGGACACCTCGCCGCACACCGGGCAGACGGCCACCCGGGGCTTTCCGATGCGCCCGCTGAACAGCTTGTTCTCCTGGGTGGACAGCACCACGCCATAGCCCGCGCCCTCCACCTTTACCGTGCAGCCCTCCTGCATCTCGGCCCCACACCTGAGACAGTTTCGCATTGTCATAGCCTCCTTGTTTATAGTTCTCCCCGGTCTCCCGTTTCACACTACATTTTTCCGCCGGGCTTGTCCAGCTTCAGGCACCAGTAGGAGTACACCGACTGGCCCACGCCCCAGATGATGCAAACCGCCAGGACGGGCAGGAACCCCCAGTCGAAAAACATCCCGCCCAGGAGGAACACCAGCCACAGCGCCAGGCAGGCCTGGGACACGGCCTGGTACGCCTTGTAGGCGCACTGGCCGATGACCGCCCGCTCCGCCTCGTCGCAGCTGTCCAGCCACTTCTTTCGGAACTTGGTGTCGTACACCGAGCCGTGCTTTTCCGGGTTGAGCCGCTTGGTCAGGTCCACCAGCTTCTGCTGGAGTACCACACACACCGCAAAATGGGCCAAAAACGCCCCCAGCCCGCTGAAAAACATCTGGGCAGGCATCATCCGGGGCGTCCCCGCATTGTTCACAAAGTCGGCGGTCATGGCCGCCAGCAGGAACAGGTTGGCGATGAGGGCCAGCCCGGTGATCCAGACGCACACGGCCAGCCTTGCCTCGATCTCGCTGCCGACGGACTCGTCCTCCCCGTCCCAGGCGGAAAGCTGCTTTTTCGCGCCGAAATAGATGGGCAGGCAGATTGCCAGCTCAAGCAGGGGCAGGGTGACGAGCAGTGGGGCCGCCGCATACCGGCTAAACCACGCCCCGGCGGCGGCCAGGGCGTCCCCCAGGTTTTCCACCCGCAAAAGGCTCAGGGCCGCCCCCAGGGCTGCGCCCCCTACCAGAGACAGCGTTATAATAAGGGCGAATTTGGGCAGGGCCTTTTTATTTTCCCGCCTGGCCGCGTCGTTATTGTCTTTCATCGTTCTCCCCCTCTAAACTGAAAATGTCCTCCACCGTCACCCCGCATATTTTCGCCAGGGTGAGGGCCAGCGTCACCGACGGGGAATAGTCCCCCCGCTCGATGAGGCTGATGGTCTGCCGGGACACCCCGGCCAGCCGCCCCAGCTCCTGCTGGTTGACGCCCAGCGCCGCCCTGCGCTCCTTCAAGCGGTTTTTCAGCATGACCGCGCCTCCTTTTACTCCTTCGCGGTCCCCGGCTCCTCCGAGAGGACCCGTTCACAGGCCCCCTGGAGCCAGCCCTTCTCTCCATTCATGCGCTGGTGGGCCTCACGAATCCCGTTGCGCACCGCCCACTTGATCACAAAGTACAGCGCGCACAGCACGATCAGCGCCGTCCCGCCGCTGACGCCCAGTTCATTCCAAATCATAATCCGTCCCTCCTGACAGTTTTCTTTGTCGTTCTGACAAGTGTCTTTGTCTATTTGACAACTTTATTTGTCATTCAGAGAATACCACAGCGCCGGCCAGCTGTCAAGGGGTGTTTCGCAAATTTTTCAAAGTTGTTAAATTTTCCCCGGGGCTTGTCAGATGGCGTCGAATTATGTAAAATGGATACACCATAAAACTCAGCCCCGTGAGGAAAGGAGACCCCATGAAAAAACGCATCGCAGTTTTGTTTCTGGCCCTCGTGCTGGCCGCCAGCTCCAGCACCACCGCCCTGGCCGCCGAGGCGTCCCCCTTCACTGACCTGCACCCGGAGCATTGGGCCTACCCCTATGTCTCCGCCCTGCACCAGTCGGGCGTGGTGGGCGGCTATCCCGACGGCACCTTCCAGGGGGAGAACGACGTGACCTGGGGGGAGGTCTTCAAGCTGCTGCTGCTGGCCGTGGGCGTGGAGGAGCCGGAGCGGGACCCGGAAAAGCACTGGGCCTACCCCTACATCCAGCTGGCCCTGGACAACCGCCTGGTCTACGCCTTTTTAGAGGAGTACCTGGACGCCGCCCCCGCCCGGCTGGATGTGGCCCGGATGGCCGCCCGGGCGCTGGACCTCACCGACATCTCGGGGGAGAGCCCCTATACCGACTGCGCCGATGGCTACGTGGTGGAGCTGTTTGAAAAGGGCATTATGAACGGCACCGAGGAGGCGGACGGCCTGCGGTATTTTTACCCCGACCGGCCCATCTCCCGGCAGGAGCTGTCCGCCGTGGTGTGGCGGATGATGAATGTGGACTACCACGAGGGGATGTTCTATTTCCGCAACTACTGGCTGGATGGGCTGGAGGGGGTTCCCCCCATCGCCTATGCCCCGGAGCAGTTCGTCAAGAATGAGCTGGGCCGGCTGGACTACACCGGCGGCTACTATACCCGGGGCATTGATGTGTCCGGCCACAAGGGGGAGATTGACTGGAACGCCGTGGCGGCGGACAACATCGACTTCGCCATCATCCGGGCAGGCAACCGGCTCTACGGCAAGGACGGCTCCGGCGCGGTGCTGGAGGACTCCTGGTTCGACAAGAACATGCAGGGGGCCATCGCCGCCGGGCTGGACGTGGGGGCCTACTTCTTCTCCAACGCCATAACCCTGGAGGAGGCGGTGGAGGAGGCCGACCTGCTCATCTCCAAGCTGGAGCCCTACCGGCAGTACATCACCTATCCCGTGGTATGCGACTGGGAGTACCTGGGGGGCAATAAATCCCGGGCCTACGGGGTGGATGCCAAAATCATCACCGACTGCATCGACGCCTTCTGCCAGCGGGTGGCGGCGGCGGGCTACCAGCCCATGTTCTACTTCAACGACTACTGCGGCTATGTGAAGTTCGACCTGAGCAAGCTCGCCCAGTACCCCTTCTGGTACGCCGAGTACGCCGATGCCCCCGATTTCCGCTACCATTTCCAGATGTGGCAGTACTCCTCCAAGGGTAAGGTAGCGGGCATCGGCTCCGACGTGGACATGAATTTGTGTTTTGTGCCCTGGCCTGGCGCCACCCGGGTCCCCGGGATTGCCCCCGCACCCGTCCCAACCCCCTTGGGGGGCTGACGTCCCGCAAGACCGCCAAGGGAGGCATGGCCTGACGGCCATGCCTCCCTTTTTCATTCCCTGCCATCCCAAATAACCGCGCCAGGTACTCCTCACCTTTTCCATAGTAGAAGGCGTACATGGCGCTGCCGTTTTGCAGCCCGTGGCCGGAGTGCTCAAACACAATGTACTCGTGGGGGACGCCGTGCCATCCCACTGAACCATATACTTCCCGCCGGTGGGGCCAGAGGAAAAGGAGCTGCGGGATATCTCTGTCAGCGAGATTGCCGCCGCGGCGGGGCGGGCGCGTTTGCCTTCTCATCCGATGAACTCGTGGAGGAGGGAGCCGGGCAGAACCAGTTGAGGGTCGATGGTCTCGAAGCGGTCCAGGGCGGCCACCAGCTCCAGCAGCTCCCCACGCCGCTGGTTTTTCTCCGGCACCGCCGCCATGAGGGGCCTGGCGTAGCAGGCCATCACCGGGACCTCGTAGGCCAGGGCGGTGTCGAACTTGATGTGGGCAGTGTCCTTGTAGGGGGAGATGTACAGTTTCTCACCCCGGCGCACGTTGGCCCACATGTCCAGGGTGCCCCCCACGTCGGTGCCCCGGAAGTTGTAATCCCGCACCGCCCGCCGGGTAAGGCGCAGCCAGGTGCGCTTGAACATCACCCTGCCGTCCTCCCCCTTGACGTCGCTCCGTGCGGAGACGTACAGCCGGGTGGCGTCCGGGTGGCGGCTGGTGAGCTGGGTGTTCAGGGCATGGATTCCCTCGAAAATGGCCACCTCGTCCGGCCCCAGCTTCAGCGGCCTGCCCCGGCTGTCGTTGCGCATCTGCCGGGCAAACTCGAACTTGGGCACCAGGATCCACTCCCCCCGGGTCAGCTTGGCAAAGTGTTCGTCCAGCAGCTTCAGATCCATCATCTCCGGGGACTCGTAATCAATGGCCCCGCCGGGGGTGCGGGGCGTGCACTCCCGGTCAGGGCGCATGAAGTAGTCGTCCATGGACACCGCGTGGGCGCGCACCCCCCGGCGCTCCAGCTCCTGGCTGAGCTTTTCCGCCGTGGTGGTCTTGCCCGAGCCGGAGGGGCCGGACAGCAGCACCACCGGGCTCTTCTTCATATTCCCGCAGATCTTCTCGGCGGCCCAGGCGATTTTGTCCTGGTAGCCCCGGTCACACTCCGCCATGAAGCCTACCGGGTCGCGCCGCACGGCTGCGTTGATGTGGGAAAGTCGATACGCCATGGCGGCGCCTCCTTAAACAGTTGGTATAACGGCCAAAGGGGCTGACGCCCCGTCATAGGCGCAGTTCCATCTGCACGTCCCAAGGTTCGGCGGCGGCGTGATGGGCGTCCGATTCCTCCGCCTCCACGCAGCCCAGCGCCCGGTAGGCGGCGACCACCTCCGCCGCCGAGTGGGCGGAAATGTAGAGCTTTTCCGCCCCCGCCTCCCGGGCTGCGGCGCAGGCCAGACGGAACAGCGCTCCGCCCACGCCCCGCCCCCGGTGCGGCTCCGACACATAGAACAGCGCCAGGTCAGCGTACTGCCCACGGCTGCCCAACCGCTCCCCGGCCAGGGCGGCGAAGCCCACAACCTCCCCGCCGGAAAAGGCCCCGAAGGCCGCGCCGCCGCCCTCCACGGCGCGGAGCACCTGCGCCGCCATATCCCGGCGCTCCTCCGGCCTCCAGTCCTCGATATACTCCACCGGGCGCAGCTCCAGCGCCCCGCCCACCCGCCGCCAGCACTCCCTCACATGCTGGCGGCGGACAAATTGATCCAGTGAACGTATTGTAAAGTTTCCCGCCCCCAGCGGTTCGTATGCCATTTCATCCATCCTGTGCGCCTATACCCGCCGGAATTGTTTTTCCAGCTGCTTTTTCGTCAGCTCAATGGCCACCGGCCTGCCGTGGGGGCAGTACTTCACCGCCCCGCTCATCACCAGCCGGGCCACCTCCTCCAGCTCCTCCCGGCCGCTGCGCCAGCCCCCCTTGATGGCCGCCTTGCATGCCATGGTGTGGAGCAGCTCGTCCCGGGCGGACGAGGGGTCGGCCGCCCGGGCCAGCCTCAGCCGCCGGGCCAGCCCGCCCAACGCCTCTTCAATATCCCCGGCGTCCAGGTAGTCTGGCGCGGAGCGCACCGCCAGGGCGTTCCCGCCGTACTGCTCCACCTCAAAGCCAAACCGGGCCAGCAGCTCCCCCTGCCCCAGCAGAATCTCCAGCTCCTCCGGCGGGGGCGCGAGGGTTACGGGGGTGAGCAGCTCCTGCACCATGGGCTGGTAATCCTCCGCCTTGAGCCGGTCGAAGTTGGCCCGCTCGTGGGCAGCGTGCTTGTCGATGAGCAGCGCCTTGTCCCCCTGCTCCACCACCACATAGGTGCGGAACAGCTCCCCCCGGACCACCCAGGCCTCCTCCCCCGGGGTGGGGGAAGGTTTCTCCTCCGAAACGGGCTGGATGGGCACAGGGCTGCCTTTTTCCGCCGGAGCGGACTCCCGGGCGGGCTTCTCCTCCCGGATTGGGGCTGGGGCGGGCTGTTCCGGCTCCGCTTTTGCCGGGGATGGGCCTTTCTCCCCGGCCCGGGGCTCCGCCCGCACCTCCGGCAGGGGCTCCACCCACTGGAAGGGGGAGTCCGCTTTCCCCCGCCCCTGGGGCGCGGGGGCCGGTTTGGCCGGGGCGGGCGGCTGGGGCCGGACGGCGGGCTCCGCGCCCCCCAGGGGCTTGAACCGGGCGGCGGGCATGAACTGCGTCCCCGCCAGCGTTTTCGCCCCGTCGTTCAGCGGCAGGCTGGCCTGGTTGGGTGTCACCGTGTCCGACGGCTTCACCCCCGGTATGGCCGCCTGGGGCCGGGTGTGGTCCCGGTCCAGCGCGGAGAGCACCGCGTGGTACACCGCGGCAAACACCGCCTGTTCCCGCTGGAACTTCACCTCGGTCTTGGTGGGGTGGACGTTCACATCCACCTGGGCGGGGCTGACGGCGAGGTGGATGACGCAGCCGGGGAATTTGCCCACCATCTTCTGGTTCTTATAGGCCTCCTCCACCGCCGCCGTCATGAGCCGGCTCTTGACATACCGGCCGTTGACGAAAAAGTGCTGGTAGCCCCGGCTCCCCCGGCAGCAGGCGGGCAGGGAGGCAAACCCCTCCACGTCCATCCCCTCCCCGCTGCCCTTTACGGGGAGCAGGCCCAGGGCGATGTCCCGGCCCATGACGGCGTAGACGGCGCTTTTGAGCTGCCCGTCTCCGGGGGTGAGCAGCTCCTGCTTCCCGTCCCGGATGAACTTCACCGACAGCTCCGGGTGGGACAGGGCGGTGCGCTGCACCACCGCGAACACGGCGGCCCCCTCCGCCGTATCCTTTTTCATGAACTTCAGCCGGGCTGGGGTGTTGTAAAACAGCTCCCGCACGGTCATAACCGTCCCTTTGGGGCAGCCCGCCTCCTCCCGGCCCACCACCTCCCCCGCCTCCACGGCGAGGGCCGTGCCCAGCGTCTCCCCCCCGGTGCGGGTGAGCAGCTCCACGCGGGACACGGCGGAGATGGCGGCCAGCGCCTCCCCCCGGAAGCCCAGGGTGCCGATGGCCTCCAGGTCCCGCTCGGTGGAAATTTTGGAGGTGGCGTGGCGCAGGAAGGCGGTGGGGGCCTGGTCCGCCGGGATGCCGCAGCCGTCGTCGGTCACCCGGATGAGGGACATGCCGCCGTGGGCGATCTCCACCGTGACGGCGGACGCCCCGGCGTCGATGGCGTTTTCCAGCAGCTCCTTGACCACGCTGGCCGGGCGCTCCACCACCTCGCCGGCGGCGATGAGGTCGGCCACATGGGGGGCCAGTACTTGAATATTGGGCATAGCGCCTCGCTTTCTCCGCCTCTTGATATTTTGTGGCGGCAAGGGTATACTTTTATTGGGGAACCACTGAATAAAGATTAAATCGACGTGTGCGCATAAACGGATATCCCGGCGGGGGCGCGTCTGCGCCCCCGCTTTTTTGCGTCCCGCAGGGCGCTACACCTCAAGCAATATGGTGATGGGCCCGTCGTTTTGGGAGAACACCTGCATCTCGGCTCCGAACTCCCCGTGCTCCACCCGGAAGCCCCTCTCCCGGCAGGCGGCCATAAACCGCTCATAGAGGGGGACGGCCAGCTCCGGCTTGGCCGCGTGGGAGAACCCCGGGCGGCGGGAGGAGGTGTCGGCGTACAGGGTGAACTGGCTCACCACCAGCAGCGCGCCCCCCACGGCAGCCAGATTAAGGTTCATCTTACCGTCCTCGTCGTCAAAAATGCGCAGGCCGCACACCTTATCGGCCAGCTTGTCGGCGCTGGCCTGGGTGTCCTCCGGGCCCACCCCCAGCAGCACCAGCAAGCCCGTGTCAATGGCCCCGTTTATCCTGCCGTCAATCTCCACACGGGCGTTTTTCACCCGGGTCACCACCGCGCGCATGGCGGCACCTCCTTATTGCCTGTTTTCTGTCATTATACACGGAAAAGGCCCTGCTGTCACGCCCTATTTCCCCACGCAGAACCGCTCGAAAATCCGCGCCGTCACATCCTCACGGACTGTCCGGCCCGTCAGCTCGCCCAGGGCGGCCATGGCCTCCTCCACGTCGGCCACCACCGCGTCGGGGGGCATACCCGCCCCCAGGGCCTGCGTCCCCCGGCGCACCGCCCCAAGGGCCCGGCCCGCCGCCTCCGCCTGCCTTGCGTTGGTGAGCATGGCCCCGGCCTGCACGTTCTCCGGCGCGGGGAACAGCGCCGCCACCGCCTCCTCCAGCCCGGTCAGCCCCTGGCCGGTTTTGGCGGACAGGGAAACCATGGCGGCGGGGGCGTTCTCCGGCTGCGCGGCGCTCCACAACGCGCAGGGCCCCGTCAGATCCCGCTTGCTCACCACCCAGATCCAGGGCTTTCCCAACGAAGACGCCAGCTCCAGCACCTCCGCGTCCTCCGCCGTAAAGTCCGCCGACCCGTCGGTGACGGCCAGGATCAGCTCCGCCCCCTCCATGGCGGCGCGGGCGCGCTCCACCCCCAGCCGCTCCACCGCGTCCCCCGTCTCCCGCAGCCCCGCGGTGTCGATGAGCCGCAAAAGGACGCCGCCGAAGCTCAAGCGCTCCTCCACCGTATCCCGGGTGGTGCCGGGTATGTCGGTGACAATGGCCCGCTCCCGGCCCAGCAGGGCGTTGAACAGGGTGGACTTGCCTGCGTTGGGCCGTCCCACGATGGCGCAGGGTGCCCCCTCGTTCAAAAGCCGCCCCCGCCGGTAGGTGGCCGCCAAGGTGTCCAGCTTTGCCGCCGCCCGGCCCAGCGCCCCGGCCAGCTCCTCCCGCTCGAAGGGCTCAATGTCCTCGTCCGGGTAGTCCAGTACCGCGTGGAAGTGGGCACACAGGTCGGCCAGCTCCCGGTAAACGCCGTCCACCGCCCGGGCCAGCGCCCCCCCCAGCTGGCCCGCCGCCTGATAGACGGCGGCGGGGGTCTCGGCGTGGATCAGGCCGGCCACCGCCTCGGTGCGGGTGAGATCCAGCTTACCGTTCAAAAATGCCCGCCGGGTGAACTCTCCCGGCCCGGCCTGCCGCGCCCCGGCGCTGAAGAGCGCCTCCAGCCCCAGGGTCAGGGCGGCGGGGGAGCCGTGGCACTGCAATTCCGCCGTGTCCTCGCCGGTGTAGCTGTGGGGGGCCCGGGAGACGGTGCAAAGGCAGTGGTCGATCACCGCCCCGTCCCTGTCCCGCAGCGCGCCGTACACCAGCGCCCGGTCGGGCCGCTGGGACATGGACCCGCCGCAGAAGGGGGTGAACACCTGGTCCACAGCGGGGACGGCCCCCGGCCCGGACAGGCGGAGTATGCCGATGGCGGAGGGGACCATGGGGGTGGCGATGGCAGCGATGGTATCGGTCATGTGGGTTCACCTCACAGTTGGTTTGGCCCTATCTTACCACAGCCCGCCCCCTCTTTCAATGCGCGCCTTGCGTCCCCGGCCCATTTTGTGGTATACTTATGATTAAATCCAACAATGGAGGTATTTCCCATGGCGGAACTCACCATGCTCTCCTATAAGCTCCAAGACCTGCAATTTTTCAATAAGCTGGACGCCCCGGGCCAGATCCAGCTGGAAAACAATTTTTCTTTCTCCGTGAACTATAACCGGGACAACACCCGCTGCATGGCCAAGCTCTACCAGTGCGTGAAGGACAAGACGGACAGCCCCGACCACCGTTTTTTCGTGTCGGTGGAGCTGGCGGGCATTTTTGAGGTGACAGGCCCCCTCACCGACGAGGACAAGCGGGACTTCCATGTGGCCTGCTACCAGCAGCTCTTCCCCTGCGCAGAGCTGATTGCCAGGCAGACCTGCGCCGCCGGAGGTATGCCCAGCTTTCTTCTGCCGCGCCAGCGGATGAGCCGGGACAGCGTGGTGGTCAACCGGCCCGCCAACAGCTGAAAAAGCGCTCCCCGCCAAATAGTCGGGGAGCGCTTTTGTTTTTCTTTTGGGGGACGCTCAGCTTTTTGTCACGCTGCAAAGCGGCCAGGACGCTCGGGCGCTTTCGCTATGATTCAGGCAAAACCCGATCCCGCCTTGCGGGCTCTGGGCTTTTGCCTTCACTCCGCTCCAAGCTCCCTCGCTGTCCGCTTCTCCGCGCCCAGCTTTTTATCACGCTGCAAAGCGGCCAGGACGCTCGGGCGCTTTCGCTATGATTCAGGCAAAACCCGATCCCGCCTTGCGGGCTCTGGGCTTTTGCCTTCACTCCGCTCCAAGCTCCCTCGCTGTCCGCTTCTCCGCGCTCAGCTTTTCTCCTCAAACACCGCGCCGCAGGAGCGGCAGTGGACGGTGATGCGCCCCTTTCCCCGGGGCACCCGCATCTGCTGGCCGCAGTTGGGGCACTTGAAGTAGCGGTGCTCCTTGTCGTGGGCCCGGGCGCGGAAGGTGCTCCACCGGCGCAGCGCGGGCCGGACGGCCTGGAGGAACCTGGCGTTCTCCGCCCGGCGGCGCTCCAGGTTCCGGGACAGGGAGCGGTACAGGCTGGCAACCACCAGGATCAGGGCCAGCAGCTCAAAAACCAGCATCCTGGTGAACAGGAACACCACATAGAGGATCACGTACAGGGCGATGAGCAGCAAGTTCAGCTGGTCGCCCCCGTAGCGCCCGGTCATGAATCGGGTCATATAGCGGCGGATCATGGGCGCTCACCTCCTACAGGGACCGGGTTCCGGGATTTTGAATAGTTCTATGATAGCGCTCTGAAATGTCCTAGTCAATGGGGTAACCGTAAACAAAATGTGAATTTCTGCCGTCCCGGCCCCTCCCAGGAGGTTTTTCCTTGTGCCTATTGACAAACTCGATATTCGAGAATATAATAGGGGCAAAATACTCGAATATCGAGAATGGAGGCGACCCATGCCACGCGCAAAATTTCAGACCTTGACGGAGCAGATGTTCTACATCCTTTTGTGCCTGCGGGAGGAGTGTTATGGCATGGACATCCTGGACAAGGTGCCCGCCATCACCCAGGGGCGGGTGAACGTGGGCTCCGGGACGCTCTATAACCTGCTGGAGCAGTTTGCGCAGGCGGGGATGATCCGGGCGACCCGTGTGGAGGGGCGCAGGCGCAGCTACCTGCTGACGGATTTCGGCCGGGATATCCTGCGCCGGGAGTATAATCGTATCCGCGCCCAGGCGGAGGACTACCGCCTGGCCTTTGGAGAGGAGTGAGGGAAATGAAAGAGACCAAACGCCGCGTGGAGCTGTTTTCCTTCTATGACCGCACCGGGTTGGAGGCCCACCTGGCCCGGATGGCGGGGCGGGGCTGGCTTTTGGAGAAGATCGGGGCATTCCTGTGGACCTACCACAAAATCGAGCCCAGGCAGCTGGCCTTTTCCGTGTGCTACTTCCCCAGGGCCTCCCAGTTCGACCCCGAGCCCAGCCAGGAGCAGCAGACCTTTTACGAGTTCTGCGCCCATACCGGCTGGACGCTGGCGGCGTCCAGCGCCCAGCTCCAGGTCTTTTACAATGAGCGGCCCGACCCCATCCCCATCGACACCGACCCGGCGGTGGAGGTGGAGGCCATCCACCGCGCCATGAAACGGGGTGTCCTGCCCTCCCAGGCGCTGCTGCTGGGGGTGGCGGTGCTCAACGGGGCTCTGTTTGTCACCCGGCTGCTGGGCGACCCCATCGGCGTGCTGGCCAGCGCCGCCAACCTGTTCACCGGGCTGTGCTGGGTGCTTATCATCGCGCTGCTCGGGGTGGAGTGGGCCGGCTACTTCTCCTGGCGCCGCAAGGCGGTGCGGGCGGCCCAGCGGGGGGAGTTCTGCCAAACCCGCAGCCGCCGCAAGCTCCAGATCGCCTCCCTGGTCCTCCTGACCATAGGACTGGCCTATTATATCCTGTCCGTCCTCTCCTCCGGCAGCCGGATGATGGTCACCCTGATGGTTTTGATGTTCTGCGTCTACATCCCGGCGGTGTTTTTGCTGGTGTTCAACATCAGGGGGCTGCTCAAACGCCTGAAAGCCCCCGCCGGGGTGAACCGCGCCGTCTCCATCGCCGCCAGCCTCGTCCTGTCCCTGGCCATCCTGATGGGCATCACCTTCGGCACCTTTTACGCCTATGGCCGGGGCTGGCTGTCCCGGGATGCGGACGCGGCCTGGCTGCCCCTGGCGGTGGATGAGCTGACGGGCGCGGAACGCCAGGACTATATCAGGGCAAGCCTCACGGACCAATCCCTTCTGCTGGCCCGGTTCACCGCGCAGTAGCACCCCCGGCGGGGGGCGGAGCGCTATACGCAGCTGCCCTCCCTGGAGTATACCGTCACCCTGGTGAAGGCCCCCTTCCTCTATGACCTGTGCAAAAGCTCCCTGCTCCACGACCGGGCGGAGCGCTGGAACCGGGACATGCCGGAGGGCAGCTGGTATTTTTACGAACCGGCGGACCCCGCTCCCTGGGGGGCGGCAGAGGCGTACCAGTGGACCAGCCGAACCTCCGGCCCCTGGAACACCTACCTGCTGTGCTACCCGGACCGCTTTGTGGAGATCGAGTTCGACCTGAAGTGGACCCCCACCCCTGCCCAGATGGCCCTCGCGGGGGAGCGGCTGGGCCGGGACGCGGTGTGATTTTCCCGTTGCGGCAAAGCCCCCGGCATGGTATACTTGCCGCAGAAACAAAAAGGGGGAATCCCAAATGGCCCGCATCGACAAGACTAACTACTATCTGGACATCGCCGGAACCGTGCTGGAGCGGTCCACCTGCATGCGTCGGCACTATGGGGCCATCATCGTGCAGGACGACGAGATCGTCTCCTCCGGCTACAACGGCGCCCCCCGGGGGCGGAAAAACTGCGGCGATCTGGGCTACTGTGCCCGGGAGGCGCTGAACATCCCCTCCGGGGAGCGGTACGAGCTGTGCCGCTCCGTCCACGCCGAGGCCAACGCCATCATCTCCGCCCCCCGGCGGGAGGTGCTGGGGGCCACGCTGTACATGGTTTGCAAGGACCCGGAGACGGGGGCGCTCATCCCTGGCTCCACCTCCTGCTCCATGTGCCGCAGGCTCATCATCAACGCGGGCATTTCCCAGGTAATCATCCGGGACACCCCCACGGACTACCGGGTGGTGGACGTGGAGCGGGAGTGGATCGACCGGGACGACTCCATCCCGGAGGCGGCGCAATGAGGCGTACCCCCGGCGCGTTTCACGTGAAACGCGTGTTTGCCTTTCTTTTGGCCCCGCTCCTGCTCCTGCCGTACGGCTGCGCCCCCGCCCAGCCCCTGGAGCGCACCTTTTTCGCCATGGACACGGTGATGACCCTGCGGCTGTACCAGGGCGGGGACGGGAGCCTGCTGGACCAGGCGGAGGCCCGCGTGCGGGAGCTGGAGGGGCTGTGGTCGGTGACGGACGGGGCCAGCGAGATTTCCACCCTGAACCATGACGGGTCGGCGGAGCTGTCCCCGGAGACGGCAGACCTGCTGCGCACAGCGCTGGGCATGTGTGAGCGCACCGGCGGCGCGCTGGATATCTCCACCTATCCCATACTGCGGGCCTGGGGCTTTACCACCGGGGAATATGCCGTGCCGGAGGAAGAGGAAATCGCCGCCCTGCTTCCCATGGTGGACTATACCCAGGTCATGCAGGATGGGACCTGCGCCTCCCTGCCGGAGGGTATGGAGATCGACCTGGGCAGCGTGGCCAAGGGCTGCGCTGGATGGCGGCTTGCTCATTTGCTGAAGGAAAATGGCGTCACCTCCGCCCTGCTGGACCTGGGGGGGAACATCCAGACTGTGGGGGCAAAGCCGGACGGCTCCCCCTGGCGGGTGGCCATTCGGAATCCGGCGGGTGAGGGGAACGTGGGCGTGGTGGAGGTGGTGGACCAGGCGGTGGTCACCTCCGGCGGGTACGAGCGGTACTTTGAGGAGGACGGGGTGCGCTACTGGCACATCATCGACCCAAAGACCGGCGCGCCGGCCCGCAGCGGCCTGGCCAGCGTCACCGTGGTGGGGGAGAGCGGGCTTTTATGCGACGGCCTTTCCACCGCCCTGTTTGTCATGGGGCGGGAGGGTGCGCTGGAGCACTGGCGGCAGCACCGGGATTTCGAGGCGGTGCTGGTGTCGGAGGACGGCTCGGTGACCATCACCGCCGGGCTGGAGGGGCGCTTCACCCCGGCGGACCCGGCCCGGCCCCTTACCGTGGCCCGGCCTTGACAGGGCGGGGGCCGAATGCTATCATAAAAGCTGCGGGAGACTGCGGGCGCTGGTTCCGATGGGGGCGCCCGGGCTCCGGCGGCTTTTATTTGCCCTGAAATCTGACACGAAGGAGCGTGGTTTTTATGAAAACAAACCGTGAGTGGAGGGACCACGGCATCTGACCCTCCAATATTTTTAGGAGGATGTCAAAATGAGCGAAATCACCGTCAAAGAGCTGACCACACAGGAGGACACCGCCCGCTTTTGGGAAAAGCTGCACGCCTATTTCCGTCGGGATCTGTTCCCCCAGGGGGAACCCGGCCGGGAGCAGGCGCTGGACTACTTCCTGGGGGAGGAGTACCGCGCCGTCATGGAGAAGCACCGCACCCGGCCGGTAGACCCGCTGTGCTTCCTGGCCTTTGGCCGGGGCGGCGCGGACATCGGCTTCGCCATCCCCGCCTTCTACCCCAGCGAGGACGGCAAATGCTTCATTATGGAGTTCTGGGCGGAGCCGGAGTTCCGGGGCGGCGGCACGGGCGCGG
The DNA here is from genome assembly GCA_910588105.1 of uncultured Oscillospiraceae bacterium. Classification (GTDB taxonomy): domain Bacteria; phylum Bacillota; class Clostridia; order Oscillospirales; family Oscillospiraceae; genus Enterenecus. The sequence continues at coordinate 25,606 of CAJUQD010000019.1, forward strand.
CCTGCGCCCAGGCCCTGCTGGGCTGGGCCCGGGACCGGGGCGCCGCCTACTTCGAGCTCAACGCCGACGGGGAGCGCCGCAGGCGCTTCTGGGCGCGGGCGGGCTTTGTGCCCAACGGGGTGGACGAGTGGGGCAACCCCTGTATGCTGCTGCCGCCGGAGGAGGCGCTGCCCCTCCGGGTGGAGCGGCTGACAGATCCGGACGGCCCGGAGCTGGGCTGGCAGTGGCTCAAGCTGGAAAACAGCTTCTTAGCCGAGATCGGCGAGGGGCCGCTGACCGGGGAGAAAAAGCAGCGGCTGGCCGCCGCCGTCCGGGAAGGGCGGATCGCCTTCTTCCTGGCCCTGCGGGGGACGCGGGCGGTGGGGATGTGCTCGGTTTCCCCCTGCTTCTCCACCTTTGCCTGCGGTGAAACCGGGGTGTTCGACGACTTTTACGTGGAGCCCCCCTTCCGCCGCCAGGGCGCGGCACGGCTGCTGGCCCGGGCGGCCCAGGGCTGGTGCCGGGAGCGGGGGATGGCCAGCCTGACGGTGGGCTGCTCCGCCGGGGATGTGGGGATGTACCGCGCCCTGGGCTTTGCCCTGGAGCTGGGGGCCATGCTGGCCTGCCCGCTGGAGGGCTGACGGCGCGCCTGTCAAAAACGTCACAGGGCCCCGCGGCGATGCCGCGGGGCCCCTTGCCATCTTGCACAGAAAAATTTTGGAATGTTCACGAAAGTTTCACATTTCCACTTGACAGGAAAGCCCGCGGCCTTTACAATAAGTGAGGATAATTTTGAAAAGCCGCCGCGCTTTTTTGCCCTTTTGAGCGTTTACCGCGCCTCCTGGCGCATTTATATAATCTATCGAGCGTTCATAGATCATATTTGACTCTCAAATAGTGCTGTTTTATGCCCAATTGCGGGCGGTTTTTCGGTTATCGCGGTGCGTCTGTTCACGCATCGCGTCTTATTTTGCTTATTTCATTGAACAACAAGAAACAGGAGGTGTGGAACCCAACATGCAAGTGCCAGTCTTAATCACCGTTATCATCGCGGTGGCCACCGGCCTGGCCTGTCTCGTGGCCGGGGTGGTGATCGGCTACCAGCGCCGCAAGTCCTACGCCGAGCGGGAGATCGGCTCCGCCGAGGAGGAGGCCCGCCGGGTCATTAACGACGCCATCAAGTCCGCCGAAAACAAAAAGCGCGAGGCCACCGTGGAGGCCAAGGAGGAGATCCTGAAGGCCCGCAGCGAGTTCGACAAGGAGGTCAAGGACCGCCGCAGCGAGATCCAGCGCCAGGAGAACCGCCTGAACTCCAAGGAGGAGAACCTGGACCGCAAGCTGGAAAACCTGGAGCGCAAGGAAGAGAACGTCACCGCCCGCATTGCCCAGCTGGAGGCGGAAAAGCAGGAGCTGGACAAGCTGAAGGACAGCCAGCTGGAGCTGCTGGAGCGCATCTCCGGCCTGACGGTGGAGGAGGCCAAGCGCTACCTCATCGACCAGCTGGGGGACGATGTGACCCACGAGCAGGCTCTGAAGCTCAAGGAAATCCAGGCCCGCTACAAGGAAGAGGCGGAGACCTATGCCCGTGAGCAGATCGCCCTGGCTATCCAGCGCTGCGCCGCCGACCACGTGGCGGAGGCCACCGTGTCCGTGGTGCCCCTGCCCAACGACGAGATGAAGGGCCGCATTATCGGCCGGGAGGGCCGCAACATCCGTACCCTGGAGACCATGACCGGGGTGGACCTGATTATCGACGACACCCCAGAGGCCATTACCGTGTCCTGCTTCGACCCGGTGCGCCGGGAGATCGCCCGGCTGGCCCTGGAAAAGCTTATCCTGGACGGGCGCATCCACCCCACCCGCATTGAGGAAATGGTGGAAAAGGCCAAGAGGGAGGTGGACGCCACCATCCGCGCCGAGGGGGAACGGGCCGTGTTCGAGACCAATGTGCACGGCCTCAACCCGGAGCTGGTCAAGCTGCTGGGCCGCCAGCACTACCGCACTAGCTACGGGCAGAATGTACTCAACCACTCCATCGAGGTGTCCCAGCTGGCGGGGCTGCTGGCCGCCGAAATCGGCGTCAATGTGGCCGAAGCCAAGCGGGCGGGCCTGCTCCACGATTTGGGCAAGTCCATCGACCACGAGGTGGAGGGCTCCCACGTGCAGATCGGCGTGGAGCTGGCCCGGAAGTACCGGGAGAGCGAGAACGTCATCCACGCCATCGAGGCCCACCACGGCGACGTGGAGGCCAAGACCATGGTGGCCTGCCTGGTCCAGGCGGCCGACGCCATCTCCGCCGCCCGGCCCGGCGCCCGGAAAGAGAACGTGGAGTACTACATCAAGCGGCTTGAGAAGCTGGAACAGCTCACCTCCTCCTTTGCCGGGGTGGATAAGGCCTACGCCATCCAGGCGGGCCGCGAGGTGCGCATCATGGTGAACCCGGAGGCCATCCCGGAGGACCGCATGGTGCTGCTGGCCCGGGAGATCGCCAAGAAGATCGAGGACGAGCTGGAGTACCCCGGCCAGATCAAGGTGAACCTGATCCGGGAAACGAAGGCCATCGAATACGCCAAATAAACCGCACGCGCCGCCTTGGGAAACCACGGCGGCGCGTTTTTTTCCGTTGCGTTTTCCGTATGGTTGTGATATGCTGATATGCGTTTAGCGGTTTGACCCAGAGGAAGAAGGAGGTACTGAAATGAAAAAGAAAGGTGTCATAGCGGCGGTTGTCGTTTTGATTGCTGTGGCAGCGGGTGCCTATCTGCTGACCCGCCATAAGCCGTTGGGCAGTATGCGCAACAGCTATTCAGAACAGACCACGGCGGTTTCTGATATTTCGTTTTTGGGAGATGCAAACCAAAGAATCAAATTTTCATTCCGCTCAGACATTGTATGCGGAGACTTGGATATCATTCTGTCTGATTCGGCTGGTAATGAGGTATATATGCTGGATCAGGCGGACGCTTTGGAAACGCTGTTCACTTTAAGCAGTTCGGATACGTATACTTTGACAGCCAAGTGTACCGGCTTTGTCGGAAAATATGAGGTTTCCGTTTACAAGGCGGACTAAACCGCTTTTTCATGCAGAAGACTAGGGGCCGTTTGAAAATTGGCAATATGCCCAGCGGCAAGGATTTTTTCGCCTGGCAAGGCGATTTGGCGCAGAAATACTTTGTGTATTTCAAGGCAAAGCAACGCGGCTCGGCGGAAAAAGGCCCGCCGATTGGGCGTGTTGACAATTTTCAAACAAGCTCTAATTCATTTGAAATTCTATAATATTTGCACCCATAGAAAAGGATGGAATTTATGGTCACCTTTCAATCCCCCCAGTTTGAGGACCGCCAATGGGTCCAGCCCCTGCTGGACGCCGAGGCCAGCTTGGGCTGCGAGTACAATTTCGCCAATATCTACCTGTGGAGCCGGGCCTGGCCCCAGCAGATCGCCCGGCTGGGGAACCGCCTGCTGGTTCGCATCCAGGGCAGGCTGGGCTTGAGCTACCTCTACCCGGCGGGCAGCGGCCCCCTGGCCCCCGCAGTGGACGCCCTGGCCGCAGACGCCGCCGCCCACAGCGCACCCCTCACTCTGGTATGTGTCACGAGGGAGCAGAAGGGGGCGCTGCAAGACGCCTACCCCGGCCGGTTTGCCTTTGAGGAGGACCGGGACGGCTTCGACTACCTCTACGACGTGGGACGGCTGGCCGACCTGCCGGGGAAGAAGCTCCACGCCAAGCGCAACCATATCCGCCGCTTTGACGACCAGTTCCCCGACTGGCTGCTGGAGAACATCACCCCCGCCAACGTCCCCGAGTGCGTGGAGCTGGAGCGCCAGTGGGCCGCCATCCGCCAGGAGGAGGCGGGGGAGGACACAAACACCGTGTCCGAGGAGACGGTAGCCGTCATCGAGGCACTCTACCACATGGACAAGCTGGGGCTGGAGGGGGCCCTCATCCGGGCGGGCGGCAGCCCCGTGGCCTTCTCCCTGGGCGGGCTTATCACCCCGGAGGTGTTCGACGTGAATTTTGAAAAGGCCTTTGGCGATATCCAGGGGGCCTACCCCGCCATCAACCGCGAGATGGCCCGGCTGGTGCGCGCCCGGCACCCCCAGGTGAAATGGCTCAACCGGGAGGACGACCTGGGGCTGGAGGGGCTGCGGCGGGCCAAGCTGTCCTATTACCCCGACCTGCTTTTGGAAAAATATACAGCGCGGAAACCCCTGGACTGAGCAGGCTGTCCCAGTTCATCGGACTTTCCGGGTCTTTAACTGGCTGTTATTTTACATAAAAATGTATAGTTATTCTTATTAACTCCGTTACAATTGATGAATCGCAGGATTTTTCCCGGTTTTCGGCAATTTTATCTTGCATTTTTTCTGTATATCATTTATAATTCACACACTGGGAGAGGCTACTCCAGGTTCGCCGGGCAGTGAGCCGGAGCGGTTTCCTCCTGACTGCAAATTGAATGGAGATGAATGAATATGAAAAAGATGCAGAAATCAGCCGCCCTGCTGCTGGCCCTGGCCATGGCGTTTTCCCTGGCCGCTTGTTCCAGCGCGGGCGACGCCCCCACCCCCGCCGCCTTCACCACCGTGGAGGAAGGCAAGCTGCACATGTCCACCGAGGCGGGGTTCCCCCCCTATGAGATGACCGCCGACGACGGCGGCTACAAGGGCACCGGCTTCGAGGGCATCGACGTGGAGGTGGCCGGGGCCATCGCGGAAAAGCTGGGCCTGGAGCTGGTGGTGGACGACATGGGCTTTAACGCCGCCCTCACCGCCGTGCAGAGCGGCGAGAGTGATATCGCCATGGCCGGCATCAGCATCACCCCCGACCGCCAGGACGTCATGGACTTTTCCGACAGCTACGCCACCGGCGTGCAGGTGGTCATTGTCAACGAGGACTCCCCCATCCAGACCCTGGATGACCTGGCTAACGCCCAGATGATCGGCTGCCAGGCGGACACCACCGGCTATATCTATGCCTCCGACACCCCGGAGAACGGCGGCTACGGCGAGGACCACGTCACCGCCTATGACACCGGCGCGCTGGCCGTCATGGATCTGGTGACCGGCAAGATCGACGCGGTTATCATTGACAACGAGCCCGCCAAGGCCTTCGTGGACCAGAACCCCGGCCTGAAAATCCTGGAGACCGCCTGGGTGGAGGAGGAGTACGCCATCGGCTTCGCCAAAGGGAACGACGCTTTGCGGGAGGCGGTGAACGCCGCCGTGGCCGAGCTGAAGGCGGACGGCACCTTCCAGAAGATTGTAGACCAGTACATCAAGGCCGACTGAGCCGTCGTGAGCAGCGGGCTAAGCCCGCAGCGCAGGGAAAACCCAGAGGGGACCGAGGCCCCCGGCGGGATTTTCCCGAAGCCGGAGGGCTTAGAACCGCGTCGCGAACAGGCGAAGCGCAACTGCATCAAGGCCGACTGTGCCGCCGTGATCGGCGCGGCCACATCAAATCCGATCTGATTGGGGGAGGGCGGCCCGCATGGCCGCCCTTCCCCTCCTCTCCGCGCGAGGGGGAAAGGAGGGCCCATTTTGCAAGCATTGACCGAATGGCTGTCCGGCCTGCCGCCCATCCAACGGCTGGCCGAGCTGGGCCTGCGGTTTTATAAAGCCTTCTTCGAGGCCGGCCGCTGGCAGCTCTACCTCAAGGGCCTGGGCGTCACCTTCCAGATCACCATTGCCGCCATCTCCATGGGCCTTGTCCTGGGACTGGCGGTGGCCATGGTACGCACCGCCCACGACCAGCAGCGGCCCGGCCGCCGCAACCCCCTGCTGGGGCTGGCAGACCTGGTCTGCAAGGTATATACCACCGTCATCCGGGGCACTCCCATGATGGTGCAGATCCTGATTTGGAATTTTGTGGTCTTCAGCACCCGGAACAAGATCCTGGTGGGCATGGTCGCCATGGGCATCAACGCCGGGGCCTACATCTCGGAAATCATCCGCGGGGGGCTGATGAGCGTGGACCCGGGCCAGAGCGAGGCGGGCCGCTCCCTGGGCCTGTCCTACCTGGACACCATGCGCTTTATCGTCATCCCCCAGGCATTCAAGAACATCCTCCCCTCTATGGGGAACGAGCTGGTCACCCTGTTCAAGGACACCTCCCTGGTGAACGCCATCGGCGCGGCGGAGATGACCTATTACGCCAGCCGGATCGGCGGCAAGACCTTCGATTACATGCCCCCGCTGCTCATTATCGCCGCCATCTACTTAGTATTTGTCATGGGCCTCACCTGGCTTCAGGGCAGGCTGGAAAGGAGGCTGAGGCAGAGTGAACGGCGCTGAACGCAGTTCCGCCCCGCCGGCCCACAATTCCCGGACAAGGAGGGGCTGACATGATAGATGTGAAAAACCTATCCAAATCCTTCGGGGATAACCTGGTGCTGGACGGCATCTCCGAGCACATCCGCCCCGGGGAGAAGGTGGTGGTCATCGGCCCCTCCGGCTCGGGCAAGTCCACCTTCCTGCGCTGCCTCAACCTGCTGGAAACCCCCACCTCCGGCGCCATCACCTTCGACGGCACGGAGATCACCGACCCCAAGGCGGACATCAATGCCATCCGCCGCCAGATGGGCATGGTGTTCCAGCACTTCAACCTGTTCCCCAATATGACCATCCGCAAAAATATCACCCTGGCCCCGGTACGCGCCGGGCTGATGTCCCAGGCCGAGGCGGACGCGGCCGCCGCCGCCCTTTTGAAGCGGGTGGGGCTGGAGGAAAAGGCGGACGCCTACCCCGCCCAGCTGTCCGGCGGGCAGAAACAGCGCATCGCCATTGTCCGCGCCTTGGCCATGCGGCCCAAGGTGCTGCTCTTTGACGAACCCACCTCCGCGCTGGACCCCGAGATGGTGGGCGAGGTGCTGGAGGTCATGAAAGAGCTGGCCCGGGAGGGCATGACCATGGTGGTTGTCACCCACGAGATGGGTTTCGCCCGGGAGGTGGGCACCAGGGTGCTGTTTATGGACGGGGGGAGGATCCTGGAGCAGGACGAGCCCCACGCCTTTTTCGCCCACCCCAGGGAACAACGCACCATCGACTTTCTGTCCAAAGTGCTGTGAAACGCATTCACGCCTCACCTGTTCGCGACGCGCGGCTTCCTTCCGACTCGGACTGGTCTCCGTGCCGCTATGCGGCCCCGCGCTTGTCCTCGCTTCAGTCCATCCGCGCTGCTCACGACGGTTCGGACGCTATCACGCAAAAACGCCCGGATAAACGGGCGGTTTTCGTGCATTTTTACAGCTTGCATTCCCTGCCTGTTTCTGGTATCATGGAACGAACGCAAAAGGAGGGGAACGATATGCGCCAGCTCACGCCGCTGTCTTTCAAAGCGCCCGGCCTGGGGGCGTACCGTTTCTATTTCCATTTTTAAAGCAATCGCCGTTGGGGCGGTTGCTTCTTTTTTTGCGCGCAGCTGCTGGAATACGTCATGAAAGGGAGAGAGTACAATGAATCACCAAGAGCCCATCCGCGACGCCCGCACCCTGGGTATGCCCAAGATGCTCATCCTGGGCCTTCAGCACATGTTCGCCATGTTCGGCGCCACCGTGCTGGTGCCTATCCTGGTAAACAACTACGGCCTGCCCCTGTCCATCCAGACCACCCTGTTCTTCGCGGGGGTGGGCACCCTGTTCTTCCATGTGTGCACCCGGCTGAAGGTGCCCGCCTTTCTGGGCTCCTCCTTTGCTTTCCTGGGCGGGTTTGAGGCGGTGTCCAAGCTGGACTCCGGCAAGTACGCCGGTATGGACGCCGCGGAAAAGCTCCAATACGCCTGCGGCGGCATCGTGGTGGCCGGCCTGCTGTACGTGGTGCTGGCCCTGGTCATCAAGGCGGTGGGCGTGAAGAAGGTCATGCGCTTCCTGCCCCCGGTGGTCACCGGCCCCATAATCATCCTCATCGGGCTGAACCTGGCCCCCTCCGCCGTCAACAACGCCAAGACCTGCTGGTGGCTGGCCCTGGTGGCCATGGCCATCATCGTGGCGGCCAACATCTGGGGTAAGGGCATGATTAAGATCATCCCCATCCTGCTGGGCGTGGTGGGCTCCTACGTCATCGCCGTCATCGCCAACGCCCTGGGCGCCCAGAACGCCGCCGGGGAGGCCCTCATCGACTTCTCCGCCGTGGCCGCCTCCAGCCCCATTGGCCTCCAGCCCTTCTTCACCAACTTCACCGGCTCCATCGCCAAGTTCGACCTGACCTCCATCCTGGTGATGGCTCCCATCGCCATCGCCGCCATGATGGAGCACATCGGCGACATGTCCGCCATCTCCGCCACCGTGGGGGAGAACTTCATCGAGGAGCCCGGCCTGCACCGCACCCTCATCGGCGACGGCATCGCCACCTCCCTGTCCGCCATCTTCGGCGGCCCCGCCAACACCACCTACGGCGAGAACACCGGCGTGCTGGTGCTCTCCAAGGTGTACGACCCCCGGGTGATCCGGCTGGCCGCCGTCTACGCCCTGGTGCTGTCCTTCTCCCCCATGTTCGCGGCGGTGGTCAACTCCATGCCCGCGGCCATCGTGGGCGGCGTGTCCTTCATCCTGTACGGCATGATCTCCGCCATCGGCGTGCGCAACGTGGTGGAGAACCGGGTGGACTTCACCAATTCCCGCAACCTGATTATTGCCGCCGTCATCCTGGTGTGCGGCCTGGGCTTCTCCGGCGGGCTGACCTTTGAGGTGGGCGGCACCCACATCACCCTCACCGCCCTGGCCGTTGCCGCCATCGCGGGCATCGCCCTCAACGCCATCCTCCCCGGCAAGGACTACGAGTTCGGCTCCGATGTGACCCAGGGCCGCTCCGGCGACTTCGGGAGGTATTGAGAAGGGAACCCTTTGAACGGAGAAGAACCGCCCTGTATCCACAGGGCGGTTCTTTTTTATGGTTTCCGGCTTTCAGGGAAGCGCCCCTGAGGCGCAGGCTGCGGCCCCCGCCCTGCCCCAATGGCCAGACACAAGCGGCAGCACCGATAGGGTGATACCAGTCGTAAAGCCGCTGGCGCCGGAACACGCCCGCCAACGCACTGTATAGGGCGTCCCCACGGGGTACATAGGGGCCGCAGCCCCTATGCGCGCTCGTTGGTCACTTTCTCTCGCGTGAGAGAAAGTGACATCCGCCTACTGGCACATATCCACGATGATGTGGGCAAACAGCTTGGCGCTGAGCATCAGGTCGCTCACCCGCACCCGCTCGTCCGCGCCGTGGAGGTGGGTGTCAAAGCCGGGCAGGGTACAGCCGAACGCCACGCCGCCGGGAATATCATGGACGTAGGTGCCCCCGCCAGTGGACAGGCACTCGCCCTTCAGCCCGGTGTACTCCTCGTACCGGCCCAGCAGCGTCTTGATAAAGGGGCTGTCGGCGGGGACGTGGTGGGGCTCGCCCTGCTCCCCCTGGAAGGCAAAGCCCTTTTCCTCAAAGGCGGCCTTGGCGGTCTCGAGGCAGTTCTCCCGGGTGGCGCACAGGGGGGCGCGGCTGTCGAAGCGGCCGGCCAGCCCGGTTTCGGTGACCTCCAGCAGGGAGAAGGCCAGGGTGAGCGGCCCGGCGATGGGCTCCTGCTGGGCGATGCCCAGCGCCCGGCCCAGGTAGTCCCCGTGGGGGATCAGGGCGTTGAGGGCGGCCAGCGCCTCCCGGCAGGGGCCGTCTGCCAGCGGCAGGGCGCACAGCAGGGCCACCAGCCCCGTGATGGCATTGTTCCCTCCCTTGGGGTAGGCGGCATGGGCCCCCTCCCCCTTGGCACGGATGACGGTGGCCCCACCCTCGCTGGCAAAGGTGAACTTCACACCCGTGCGGGCGGTGATGTCCCGGGCGCAGGGCTGGATGTCGTAGATGGACAGCCCCTCCACACCGGCAGAGGCGTCCCCCGGCAGCACGTTGATGCGGATGCCGCCGCGGAGCCATTTTACCCGGGGCAGCTCCTGCTGAACAGGCCATTCCCTGGTAAAGGAGGCCCGGAAGCCCCCCTTCTCCGTGTTGATAACGGGGAAGCCGGAGTCGGGGGAGAAGGTGGCGGGGGCAAAGGGGTGCCGGGCAAAATACCAGGCGATGTCCCCCGAGCCGCTCTCCTCGTTGGTGCCCATGATGAGCTTACAGTTTTTCTTCAGCGGCACGCCCAGGTCCTTCACCGCCTTCATGGCCAGCAGGGAGGCGGCCACCGGCCCCTTGTCGTCATCGGTCCCCCGGCCGTAAAGCAGGCCGTCGGCCAGCTTGGGGGTATAGGGCTGGGTTACCGTCCAGCCCTCGCCGGGGGCCACCACATCCAAGTGGCCCAGGATGTGCAGGGCGTCCTCTTCACCGTTCAGGTCGGCGGTGCCCACATAGCCCTCGTGATCTTCCGCCGCCAGACCCCACTCCTGGGCGATGAACAGCGCCTCCCGGAGGGCGGCGGCGGGGCCGGGGCCGAAGGGCGCGCCGGGGGAAGGGGCCCCCTCCACGCTGTCGATGGACACCAGGCGGCTCACCGCCTCCACCAGCAGCCCTTCCTTATCCGCGAAATAGGCCTCGATCTGCTCTTTTGATATCATATGTAAAACACTCCTTCACCGGCGCAGTGCCAAAGGGAGCCTCGCCCCTTTGGAGGGCGCAGAATCCCTTGGAAAACGCAACTTTTCCATAGTATACTCTTTTTTCCTGTCAATTACAAGGGAAACGGGGCGGTCACTCCGCCTCCCCCCGCTCCACCTCGTCCAAATATTTATACACCGTGTACCGGGACACCCCCAGCCGCCCGGCGATGTAGGGCACCGACTTGCGGTAGGAGAAGGCGCTGCGCCGCCGCAGCAGGCCGATGAGCTTCAGCCGGTCCCCCTTGGTGAACTCTTCCGGCGGCTTGCCCAGCCCGGCCACGCACTGGTCGAAGAGGTCGGCCAGCTGCCGGGAGTCCCCGGGCTGCCAAAGGGCCGAGCGCAGGTCGGAAGGCGCGTTCATCAAATCGGACAAAATCCGGTTGGCAAACACCAGGGAGGTGTAGTCGAAGTTGATGCCCAGGGCCAGGTTGTAGTCCTCCCCGATCATGTGGAAGGTGGACGACTTGGTCTGCCGCCCATCGGGGGTGGCGGCAGCCAGGTTCACCTGGTCGGTGGTGGCCGCCTGCTCGTCCAGTTCCAGGCCGATGCCCATGATGTCCATGGTGGAGCCCACCTCCCGGCCGGACACGTGGCCATTATAGATGGACAATATGGGGTGGGTGGGCACCCCCATGTCGTGAACCAGCGTCTCACAGGAGGAGCCGAACATCTCGGCGATCCCCCGGGCAGTACGGTCCAGGAATTCAAAGGCCTGGTCGCGGGTCATGGCTGTCATCTCCTCTCCGGGGTCTGCCCCGGCTGCGGGGCGCGGATATCATTATAGCCTTTTCCCCGGGAAAAGACAAGCCCCGGCCCTGTGACAAACATTTGCGGGCTTGGCGGTAAAAAGTTGTTTACTTTATCTCTTTCGTGTGCTAAAATAGGATGGCAAGAGGAGCGGAGGGACGTTTTATGCCAAAAACTACCAATAAAGAGCGGAGTATGGCCCTGTATGAGAGCATTTTGGAGCTCAAGGATCTGGACGAGTGCATCGCCTTTTTCGATGACTTGTGCACTGTGGGCGAGCTGCGGGCCATGGAGCAGCGCTTTGACGTGGCCTGCCTGCTGGACGATGGGCTGGTGTACACCGAGATTTTGGAAAAGACCGGGGCCAGCTCAGCCACCATCAGCCGGGTGAACCGCATCTTCTCCTTCGGCGCGGGGGGCTTCCGCGCCATGATCCAGCGCCGGAAGCAGAAAGAGCGCGAATAACCGGCAGGCCCGCTGGATGGCGGGCCTGTTTTTTGGATTGGGGCGCCATGCCGTGCCGGCATCCCGCCGGAGCCCTTCAACTATTTTCGCTTCAACGATAAACCGGCAGAATAATGCTTGCCAATTCCCCGTACAAATGATATCATAAAAGTAACGGAACTTTAAAAATGATTTTAAAGTCTACAGGATAAAGGCGAGGGATATACGTGTCAATTTTTGACTATTTTGCCTCAAAAGCGGCGGATGAACAGGATCGGAAATCCGCTTCCCCCAGTCCTAACAAAAAGCTGCTTTCAGAGCTGGATGCGGCGGGTGAAGAAGTGAAGGCCCAATATCCGAATGACAGCAAATTAATGGACGATTTTGTCAAAATTTTGAAGAAAGCGTATAAGCTCCGATCTAAAAAAGCGCCGGACGGCACCCTGCCTCCCACGCAGGCGGAGGCGCATTTTTTCCTGTCAAACGATCGGATGCGCGCCTATGCGTGCCTGCTCCCGCCGGAAAACGGCGGGGAAGGGATCTCCCTGGAAGAATTCCTGGAGAGCATGCACTATGAGGGAATCTGCTACGGTATTTTGCAGGAGGAAATCCGGCAGGAGCTGGGGCGCGGATATTTCCGCATATTCCCGGTCGCGCGGGGGGAGTTCCCCAAAGCGGGGGAAGACGGCAAGGTGACGGAGCTTTTTCAGCGGCGAAAGAATATGCACTTGGAAGTGCAGGACGAAAGCCAGGTCGATTTCAGCCAGGACGTCCAGCTGCAGCCCATTCGGAAGGGCGCGGTCATCTGCCTGATCCGGCCCTCAAGGGCGGGGGCGGACGGCATGGACGTAACGGGGAAAACGCTCCCCTGCCCGCCGGGCATCAGCGTCCATATCCCGCAGGGGGAGAACACCGCCATAACCAGGGGCGGCCAGGCACTTACGGCCAGCGCGGATGGGATCCTGTACATTGAGGACGACCAGTTCTGCATCCATGCGCAGAAAATCATCGATGGTGATTTAGATCAATTCCAGGGGATGCTACAGATTTCGGGCAACCTCTACATTGGCGGGAACGTGGACGGCGAAGTGGATATCGAGGCCTCCGGCGACATCGTAATCAACGGAAAAGTGGGGCAGGCCCGGGTGCGGTCTTTAAACGGGACGATCCGCGTCCAGCAGGGCGTTTACGGGACGGAGGGGAAAACCTTTATCAGCGCCGCCCGCCAGGTGCAGTCGCCTGTGCTGGAAGGGGCTGAAGTCCATGCCGGGATCAGCGTAATCACGGAGGTCATTTCAAACAGCACGATATACTGCCACGGCATCGTTTACGCCATGACCGGGCGCGGAATGATTACAAGCAGCCTGATCCAAGCGGAAACCAGTATCCTGTGCCGTCGGATCGGCAACCTGGCCGGCGGCCGCAGCCGGTTCTCCGTTGGATATCCCCTGCATAGCGCCGAGTCGTGGAAGCGGGTCAAATCAGAATTGGCGGAAGTGGAACCAACGATTAAAAAGCTGTGGGCGGCCATCACTGATTTGAAAAAAAAGGGGAACCGTATTTCAGACACGGAAAAATCGGTGCTGGACCAGCTCATGGAACAGCGGAATCTTTATATTGAACGGCGGGACGCCCTGACAGCGGAAATGAAATCCCTGAACAAAGTCCTGGATAAAAGAACCAACGGAAAAATACAGTGCGGGCAGCTGTTTCCTGTGCTGGAGGTCCAAATCGGCAGATTGTCAGAAGAAATTACGGAAGCCCACGAAAATTGTAACATCCATGTGGGAGACAACCAAATCATTTTCAGGTAAAAAGCGCCCCGCCTTGCGGGGAAGCGCTGAAACGCAAAACCTCCCCGCTGTGGCGGGGAGGTTTTCCTTATCTGAAATACAGCGCCCCGGACTCAAAGATAGGCTGGAGCTTGCCCCCTGGGATATTTTTCGCTACGAACTCCCCACGGCGCTCGGAGTGGCCCATCTTGCCAAACACCCGGCCGTCGGGGGAGAATACCCCCTCGATGGCCCACGCCGAGCCGTTGGGGTTGGCTGCGATGTCCATGGAGGGCACGCCGTCCAAATCCACGTACTGGGTGGCGATCTGGCCGTTGGCGGCCAGCTGGTTCAGCACGGGCTGGGGCGCCACAAACCGCCCTTCCCCGTGGGACACAGGGACGGTGTGGAGGTCGCCCACATGGCTGAGCAGCATCCACGGGGACTTCACCGAACCCACCCTTGTGGTGACATACCGGCTCTGGTGCCGCCCGATCAGGTTATAGGTCAGGGTGGGGCTGTCCTCATCCACAGGCGCGATCTCCCCCCGGGGCAGCAGCCCCAGCTTGAGCAGGGCCTGGAAGCCGTTGCAGATGCCCAGCATCAGCCCGTCCCGGCGCTTCAAGAGGTCGTGCACCGCCTCCGTCAGCCGGGGGTTGCGGAACAGGGAGACAATCAGCTTGGCGGAGCCCTCCGGCTCGTCGCCGCCGGAGAAGCCGCCGGGCAGGAACACGATCTGGGCGTTTTTGATGGCCCGCTCCAGCTCCAACGCGGAATCCGCCAGGTCCTGGGGGGTGAGGTTGCGGATGACCACCGTCTCGGCGTCCATCCCGGCCCGCAGGCAGGCCCGCACGCTGTCGTACTCGCAGTTGGTGCCGGGGAACACGGGGATGACCACCCGGGGCCGGGCGATCTCGCCGTCGAACACGGCGGGGGAGCGGCGGTCCCAGGTGACGGCCTCCACCGGCTCCGGCGTGCCCGCGCGGGTGGGGTAGACCTCCTCCAAAACGCCCTCGTTGAGCTTGAGCAGCTCGCCGATGGGGGCGGAATCGTCCCCGATGGCAACGGAAGACTCCGGGATGGTGCGGCCGATCTTGGCCCACAGCCCGTCCGGGTGGCAGTTCCCCAAATCCTCCGCCAGTTCCGCCACAATGGCCCCCGGGCGGGGAACATACCACGCCGCGCCGCCCTTGTCCAGGGACTGGAAGCCCACGCGGTTGCCGAAGGACATTTTCATCACGGCCTCGGCCATACCATTCTCCACCGCGTAAGCCGCCTTTACCTTCTCCGCCTTTGCCAGGGCGTGCAGCTGCGCCCACGCCGCCTTCCGTTTTTCCGGGCTTCCGTCCAGCCCGTCTTCCTGGAACAGGTAGACCGGGTGCCCCGCCTCCTTGAACTCGGGGGAGAGCACGTCCGATGCCTTCACCGGGGCGATGGCAAAGGAGATAAGGGTAGGGGGCACGTCCAGGTCCAGGAAGGAGCCGGACATGGAATCCTTGCCGCCGATGGCGGCGGCCCCGTAGTCCAGCTGGGCGTCCAGCGCCCCCAGCAGGGCGGAGAAGGGCTTGCCCCAGCGCTCCGGCTCGTCCCGCAGTTTTTCGAAAAACTCCTGCAAGGTGAGGTAGGCGTCTTTATAGTCCGCACCCGCCGCCGCCAGCTTTGCAATGGAGGTGGTTACCGCGTCATAGGCGCCCTGATAGGGGTTGGCGCTCAGCGCCTCCGGGTCGCAGCCCCAGGCCATGACGCTGGCCTGGTCGGTCTCCTCCCCCGGCATGGTGGGCAGCAGCGCCACCATAGCCTGGGCGGGGGTGGTCTGGGTTTTGCCGCCGAAGGGCATCAGCACGGAGCCCGCGCCGATGGAGCCGTCAAACCGCTCCACCAGCCCCCGGCGGCTGGCGCACTTCAGGCTGGACGCCATCTCCCGCAGGCTGGAAAAACCGTGCCTGCTCACAGAATCATTCCGCTCCGGAACCGACACCCGGGCGTGCTTCATCGCGCCGTTGGTGTTCAAAAACTCCCGGGAGAGATCGGCGATGGTCTGGCCCTTCCAGGTCATCACCATACGGGGGCTTTCCGTCACCACGGCCACCCGGTATGCCTCCAAATTCTCCGCCTGGGCGGCGGCGATGAACGGCTCCTCGTCCTCGGGGGAGACCACCACCGCCATGCGCTCCTGGCTCTCGGAAATGGCCAGCTCCGTGCCGTCCAGCCCGTCGTATTTCTTGCGCACCGCATCCAGGTCGATAGCCAGCCCGTCGGCCAGCTCTCCAATGGCGACGCTGACGCCGCCCGCCCCGAAGTCGTTGCACCGCTTAATCATCCGGGTCACGTCTCCGTTGCGGAACAGCCGCTGGAGCTTGCGTTCCTCGGGGGCGTTGCCCTTCTGCACCTCGCTGGCCATGGTGGACAGCGATTTTTTGTTGTGGCTCTTTGAGGAGCCGGTGGCCCCGCCGATGCCGTCCCGCCCGGTTCGCCCCCCCAGGAGGATGACCACGTCCCCGGGGGCGGGGCGCTCCCGCCGGACATGGCCCGCCGGGGCGGCGGCCACCACCGCGCCGCACTCCAGGCGCTTGGCGATGTACCCGGGGTGGTAGAGCTCGGCCACGTGCCCCGTGGCCAGGCCGATCTGGTTGCCGTAGGAGGAGTAGCCCGCCGCGGCGGTCTGGGCGAGCTTGCGCTGTGGCAGCTTGCCCTCCAGCGTCTCAGACAGGGGGACGGTGGGGTCGCCGCCCCCCGTGACCCGCATGGCCTGGTGGACGTAGGCCCGCCCGGACAGGGGATCCCGGATGCAGCCGCCGATGCAGGTGGCCGCGCCGCCGAAGGGCTCGATCTCGGTGGGGTGGTTGTGGGTCTCGTTTTTGAACATCAGCAGCCAGTCCTGCTCCTCCCCGTCCACTACGGCGGGGACGTGGATGGAGCAGGCGTTGATCTCCTCGCTCTCGTCCAACTCAGGCAGATGGCCCCGCTTTTTCAGCACCTTTGCGCCAATGGTAGCCAGGTCCATCAGGGTCTGGGGGCGCTTTTGGGCCTTTTCCGGTCCGTATACCTCCTCCCGGGCGGCCAGGTAGCGCTCATAGGCCCCCCGCACCCGTTCGTCACCGATGTCCACCCCCTCCAGATGGGTGGAGAAGGTGGTGTGGCGGCAGTGGTCGGACCAGTAGGTGTCCACCACCCGCACCTCGGTGATGGTGGGGTCCCGCCGCTCCCAGTCCCGGAAGTAGTTTTGCAGGAATTTCAGGTCGTCCAGGTCCATAGCCAGCCCCAGCCTGTCCAGCTCTCCCTTCAGTCCCGCCTCGTCCAGGGCGGTGAAACCGTCCAGCGTCACCACCCGGTCAGGGGTGGTATATGTGCGCGCCAGGGTGTCCGGCTTGTCCAAAGACGCCTCCCGGCACTCCACCGGGTTGATGAGGTAGCTGCGGATCTGATCCAGTTCGGGGACGGACAGCACCCCCTCCAGCACGTAAACCTTGGCGTAGGCAACCAGGGGCCGCTCTCCCTCGGTCATGAGCTGGATGCACTGCCCTGCGGAGTCCGAGCGCTGGTCGAACTGGCCCGGCAGGGCCTCCACCGCCAGCAGGGTATAGCTTCCCGCCGGGCGGGGAAACTCCTCATCAAACGCCGCGTCCACCTGGGGCTCAGAGAACACCGTCTCCCTGGCCCGTTCATAGACCTCCCGGCTGACGCCTTCCACATCGTAGCGGTTGAATACGCTCAGGCCGTCCAGCCCCCCGATGCCCAGCTGCTCCCGCAGGTTCCGAAGCTGCCCCTGGGCCTCCACGTCGAAGCCGGGGCGCTTGCGCACATAGCAGCGAAATACTTGGCTTTTGCTCTGATCCATGGTCCATTCTCCTTGCGCTCATACTTTATTTATATGCCGCGGTGGTGGTCCACTCCTCCATGCGGTAAAAGGGGTTCCCCCTGGTGGGCTGAAGGTTGGAGGCCATCCCCCACCGCACCAGCAGCGAGCCCCGCTGAAAGCATACCGGGGCGATGGGCGCCTCCTGGGCGAACCGAATCCACAGCTCCTCGGCCGCCCGGATCCGGTCGTTCCCCTGGGCGCCCCGCCAGGCGTCAACCGCCTGGGCCAGCTCCCAGCTGTCGTGTCTGCCGTAGTTCAGCGCGCCGGTGAGCAGGGGGGCGGGGTCAAAGTCCCCGGTAAGGGTCACCTCGCCCAGGTACAGGTCGAACTTCCCTGCGGCCAGCGCGGCGGTATAGCCCTCCCAGGGCAGGGTGTCCACCCTCACGGCCACCCCCAGCTCCGCCAGGGACGCGGCCAGCGCTTCCGCCGCCCCCTGGCGGGACTCGTTGTCGCTGTTCACCAGCAGCGTCACCTCCAGCGCCGCCCGGTGGCGGTAGAGCAGGCCGTCCTCCTCATTGCGCTCATAGCCCGCCTCGGCCAGCAGGGCCGCCGCCTGCTCCAGATCAAAGTCCAGCAGGGCGGCGGCCTTCCCGGCATATTCCCTGTGGAGGGGGGATATGGGCAGGCAGGCCGGGTCGGCGTGGCCGGACAGCAGGGCCTGCGCCGTCCCTGCCCGGTCGATGGCCCGGGCGAAGGCCCGGCGCACCGCCTCCGACTGGCACGGCCCGCCGGAGCAGCGGAAGCCCACAAAGAGCAGGGTTGTGGTGGGATAGTCGCAGGTCTCATAGCTGCTGGAATACCCCAGGGCGTAGGGGGAGGAAAACCGCGTAGTGACGGCGGTGACCGCCCCGCTGTCAAAGGCGGCGATGCGCTCGTCCGCGCCGGACACCGCCGTGAGGGGGATGGCCGCATAGGGCAGGGCCGCCGCCCCGCTGTGGCGGGGGTTGGCCTGGAGGTACAGCCGCTCCCCGGCGGACTCGTATTGGTAGTAGCCAGTGCCCAGGGGCAGGCCCTCCTCCCGCTCCAGCACAATGGGCACGTCCAGCAGGGCGGGCAGGCTGCCGTTGGGGGCGGCCAGGGCGATGGACAGGGTGGCGTCGTCCTGCGCCGCCACCGCCGTGATCCCGGCCAGCCGGGCGGCGTAGGGCCCCCCGGCCCGGGCGGCGTTGAGCGACGCGGCGGCGTGGTGGGCGGTGAGGGGGGTGCCGTCGGAAAACACCGCACCGCCCTTCAGCGTGACCCTCCAGCTCAGCCCATCCTCCCCCGGCGCGGCGGAGGAGGCCAGCACCGGCTGGGGGGCAAAGCAGTTGTCCAGCTCATACAGCCCCTGGTACACCAGTCCCGTCAGCTCCTGGTTCACCTGGCTGCTCCCGGCGAGGGGGTGGAGGGAGGCGGCGGGGTCATACCCCAGGCTGAAGCGCGCCGCCTCCGGCGCGGGGGTGGGGGTGGGGCCGGGCGTTTCGGACGGGGAGGGCAGGGGAGAGGGCTCTGCGCAGCCCGCCAGCGAAAACGCCAGCAAAACCGCCAGCAAAAGGGGAAGGAACCTCCTCATTTAAGCTGGATGGCGGCGGCCATGGAACCCCGGCTGGTGCCCAGGCTCCGATGGCTCCAGAACAGGTCGGGATGGCAGGCGGTGCACAGGGGGCTGACGGCGATGTGCCCCGCCTCCAGCCCCGCCTGCTCCAGGCGCATGGCGTTGATGCCCTTCAGATCCACGGAAAACTTGCCGTTGGCCTTGATCTTGATGTGCTGGAGCACCGCGGTGGACAGCGCGGCGGTCATGGCGTTGGGCACGTCCTCGTGGGTCTCGAAGCAGTCCGGGCCGATGCCGGGACCGATGGCGGCCAGGATGTCGCCGGGGCGGCAGCCGTACACGTCCCGCATCCGCTCCACCGCCTGGGAGGCGATGCCGGCAGCGGTGCCCCGCCAGCCCGCGTGGACGGCGGCGGCCACCCGCCGCACCGGGTCGTAAAACAAAATAGGGATGCAGTCGGCGGTGTAGACCAGCAGCGTCACCCCCGGCAGGTCGGTCATCAGCCCGTCCGCCTCGTAGTTCACCTTGTCGTAGGGGTCGCCCTTCACGTCGGCGGTGGTGATGCAGCGCACCGCGCCGCCGTGGACCTGGTTTGTTATGGCGATGCGCCCCTCCGGCGCACCGATGGCTTTGAGAAAGCGGCGGTAGTTTTCCCGGACGTGGTCGGGATCGTCCCCCCGGCTCACCCCCAGGTTGAGGGATTCCCACATCCCCTCGGACACGCCGCCCAGACGGGTGGAAAAGCCGTGTGCCGCGGCGCCGGCGGCGTCCATGCCGTCGGCGCCGAAGAAGGTCACGCCGTTACAGATACGCTTCGTGATTTCCATTACCATACTCCTCTCGCAGCAGGCCATACCAATAAATGTCCTTCCACGCCCCGTCCCGCCCCAGGGCGTGGCGGCGCTGCACCCCCTCCCGAACCATGCCCAGCCGCTCCAGCAGCGGGACGGCCCGGCGGACATCCTCCGTCTGGGCAATCACCTTGTGGGCGCCCAGCGCCCCGAAGGCGTGGGCCAGCAGGGCGCGGCTGGCCTCCCCGGCCAGCCCCTTCCCCCAGCAGTCCCGGCGCAGCACCCAGCCCAGCTCGTAGATGCCCGGGGCGTCCACCTGGTTGAACAGCAGCCAGCCCGCCAGACCGCCCCCCTCCCGCAGCCGGGCGGCAAAGGCCCCAGGGGGCGTGCGCTCCAGGCAGAAGCTGCGCAGCAGCCCCTCCGTCCCCGCCTGCGTCATGGGGGCCATGTGCTCCATGGTCTCCCCGTCCCGGAAGATGTCCCACAAAGCGGGCAGATCGTCCATGGTGAACTCCCCCAGGGCTAAGCGCTCCGTCTCCAGGTACATCTCACGCCCCCCTGTGGTACTCCGGGCAGGTGCACTTCTTCCACTTCAGGCCGGAGCCGCAGGGGCAGGGGTCGTTGCGGCCGATCTTGACGGTTTTCTTCACCGGCTGCTTTTTCACCGTCTCGTCCCCGCCGCCGGACTGGCCGGTGATCTTGGCCACCCGCTCCCGCCGGATCTCCTCGTTGGTCTTGACGCGCACGGTGAACAGCCGCCGCACCGTCTCCTCCTGGATGGCGGCAATCATCTGCTCGAACATCTCGAAGCCTTCCCGCTTATACTCCACCACCGGGTCGGACTGGCCGTAGGCCCGCAGGCCGATGCCCTGGCGCAGCTCGGTCATGGCGTCGATGTGGTCCATCCAGAACTCGTCCACCACCCGCAGCAGGATCACCCGCTCCAGCTCCCGCATGGCGGACTTGCCCGGCTCCATCCGGCCCTCCATGGCCTGGTTAATCATCTGCTCCCGCTGGGCGTAATTGCTCCGGGCGGTGTCCATCAGCTCGCCGGACAGCTGCTCCGGGGCGGTATTGGCCGCCTGGGCCTGGAACTGCTCCAGCTGCCGGGGGGTGAACACCGAGCCGGCCAGGTGGGCGGTGGCGGCCTTGAAGTCCTCGCCGCTCAGCCGCCCTTGCTCCCCGGTGTGGCCGGCCACCAGTGTGCCCACGGCGCTGTCCAGCATGTTCTCAATGGCGGCGTGGACATCCTCGCCGTCCAGCACCTGGCGGCGCTGCTTGTAGATGACCTCCCGCTGGGTGTTCATCACGTCATCGTACTCCAGCACGGTTTTCCGGGTCTGGAAGTTCCGGGACTCCACCTGCTTCTGGGCATTCTCAATGGCGCCGGACAGCATCTTCTGGTCCAGCGGCATGTCGTCGTCCACCCCCAGCCGCTCCATCAGACCCTGGATGCGCTCGGAGCCGAACAGCCGGAGGATATCGTCCTCCAGGGACAGGAAGAACCGGCTCTCCCCCGGGTCGCCCTGGCGGCCCGCCCGGCCCCGAAGCTGGTTGTCAATGCGCCGGGACTCGTGGCGCTCGGTGCCCAGGATGTAGAGCCCCCCGGCCTGGCGGACTTTTTCCGCCTCCTCCCGGATCTCCTCCTTGTACTTGGCCTCGGTGTCGGCGAAGAGCTTCCGGGCGTCCAGAATCTCCTGGTCGTCCGTCTCGGCGTGGCCGGTGGCCTCGGCCAGCAGCTCGTCGCCCATGCCCTGGCGGCGCAGCTGGGCCTTGGCCATGAACTCGGCGTTTCCGCCCAGCATAATGTCGGTGCCGCGCCCGGCCATGTTGGTGGCCACAGTGACCGCCCCCAGCCGGCCCGCCTGGGCCACGATCTCGGCCTCCTTCTCGTGGTGCTTGGCGTTGAGGACGTTGTGGGGGATGCCTGCCCGGGCCAGCATTTTGCTCACCAGCTCGGAAATCTCAATGGACACCGTGCCCACCAGCACCGGCTGGCCCTTGGCGTGGCACGCCTTAATCTGCTCCACCACCGCGTTGTATTTGCCCTGCTTGGTCTTGTACACCAGGTCGGGCTGGTCAATGCGCGCCAGGGGGCGGTTGGTGGGGATCTCCACAATGTCCAGATTGTAGATGGTGCCGAACTCCTCCTCCTCGGTCATGGCGGTGCCCGTCATACCCGACAGCTTTTCGTACAGGCGGAAGTAGTTCTGGAAGGTGATGGTGGCCAGCGTCTTGGACTCCCTGGCCACGGTGACGTGCTCCTTGGCCTCGATGGCCTGGTGCAGGCCCTCGTTATACCGCCGGCCGTACATCAGGCGGCCGGTGAACTCGTCCACGATGATAACCTCGCCGTCCTTCACCACGTAGTCGATGTCCCGGCGCATGATGCCCCGGGCCTTGATCGCCTGGTTGATGTGGTGGGACAGGGTGGCGTTCTCCGGGTCGGACAGGTTTTCCACGTTGAACGCCTGCTCCGCCTTTTTCACGCCCTGGGCGGTGAGGGTGGCGGTGCGGGCCTTCTCGTCCACGATATAGTCCGCCCCGTCGGAGGTATCCTCTTCCTCCTTGGCGTCCACCGAGGCCACCCGGCGGCACTTGAGCCGGGCGGCGAAGTTGTCCGCCAGCTGGTAGAGCTGAGTGGACTGCTCCCCCTGGCCGGAGATGATGAGGGGGGTGCGGGCCTCGTCGATGAGGATGGAGTCCACCTCGTCCACAATGGCGAACACGTGGCCCCGCTGGACCAGCTCATCGGAGTAGATGGCCATGTTGTCCCGGAGGTAGTCGAAACCGAATTCGTTGTTGGTGCCGTAGGTGACGTCGGCGGCGTAGGCCCGCCGCTTCTCCTCCTTGCCCACCCCGTGGATGATGAGCCCCACGGACAGGCCCAGGAATTTGTAAACCTTGCCCATCCACTCGCTCTGGTATTTGGCCAGGTAGTCGTTGACGGTGATGACGTGCACGCCCTTGCCCGTCAGGGCATTAAGGTAGGCGGGCAGGGTGGCCACCAGGGTTTTGCCCTCGCCGGTTTTCATCTCGGCGATGCGCCCCTGGTGGAGGATGATGCCGCCGATGAGCTGCACCCGGTAGGGCCGCTGGCCCAGCACCCGCACGGCGGCCTCCCGCACGGTGGCGAAGGCCTCGGGGAGGATATCGTCCAGCGTCTCGCCGCCGGCAAGGCGGGACTTGAACTCGGCCGTCTTGGCCCGGAGCTGCCGGTCGCTGAGGGCGCGGTACTCCTCCTCCAGCCCCTCGATCTTGTCCACCGTGGCGGTGAGCGCCTTGACCTCCCGCTGGGAGCGGGTGCCGAATAGTTTTGCAAACAGGCCCATAGCTCATATGTCCTTTCTATCGTTAAAGTACAATAACCCAATTTAAAATAAAGCGCACCTAGTATATCACAACCCCCTGGCAGAAAAAAGAGGAAAATGTAAATAATATGCGGGGTGGAAACGGCGTGTTTGTTGTGGTACAATGTTAGAATCTGTTTAGGGCTTGCTTGAGAGGAGTGGTTTCCATGCCCCGTCCCGCCTGGGTGATCCGGCCCAAAATCGAACCGGGCCGCCGGGTCGTGGCCGTCAGCGACGTCCACGGCAACCTGCCCTTTTTGAAGGGGCTCCTGGAACAGGTCCGCCTTACCCCCGCCGACGTGCTGGTCATCGTGGGCGACCTGCTGGAAAAGGGGCGGGACAGCCTGGCCACCCTGCGCTATGTGCTGGAGCTGCAAAAGACCCACACGGTCTACACCCTGTGCGGCAACTGCGACTATATCGACCACATGTTCCTGGAGGGCGGCGCGCCCGGCGACGGCGCCTTCCGCATCGGGATGAACGGCCGGCCGGGCGCCCCCGCCCGCTGCCCCGGCGTGGACGGGGAAATCTGGCCCGTCCTGTCCGGCCCCTGGCGGGGCACCTCCGTCCTCCTCCAGATGGCGGCGGAGGCGGGCCTGCCCATGCCCCGGGGGCCGGAGGAACTGCCCATGCTGCGCGCCGCCCTTTTGGGGCGCTTCCCGGAGGAGACGGATTTTCTCCTGCACCTCCCCCACATCCTGGAGGCGGGGAACTTCCTCTTCGTCCACGGCGGCGTGCCCAGGGAGGACCGGCTGGAAGGGCTGGGCGCCTACTCCTGCATGAAAAACGACGACTTCCTGGGGCAGGGGCACAGCTTCCGCAAATGGGTGGTGGCAGGCCACTGGCCCGTCACCCTGTACAATTCCCGCGTACAGCGTTCCGCCCCCCTCATCGACCGGGAGCGGCACATCGCCTCCATCGACGGCGGCTGTGTGCTCAAGGTGGACGGCCAGCTCAACGCCCTCATCATCCCAGACGTGTACGGGGAAGGGATGGGGTATGCCTGGTACGACGGGCTGCCGCCCGCCACCGCCCTGGACGGACAGGAGGCGTCGGCGGATTCCATCAATATCCGCTGGTCGGACAGCGTGGTGGAGGTGCTGCGGGAGGAGGGGGACTGCGCCCTGATCCGCCACCCCTCCTCGGGACGGGAGCTGTGGGTGCCCGGTGACTTCATCTGCGTCCGGCGGGACGGGCGCATCCACACCGAGGACGCCACCGATTACGCCCTGCCCGTCTCCCCCGGGGACCAGCTTGCCCTGGTGCGGGAAACCTGCCGGGGACGGCTGATGAAAAAAGAAGGGATAACAGGCTGGTATTACGGCCGGATAAAATACGCCGGGCAATCATAGGCTTGGGCCCTCCCCCTGGCGGGGGAGGGCCTCTTCGCGGAAAAATTACAGCTTGATGACAAATAATTACAGGTTTACATAGCCTCTTGATTTTCGACAAT
This sequence comes from uncultured Oscillospiraceae bacterium, assembly GCA_910588105.1. Taxonomy (GTDB): domain Bacteria; phylum Bacillota; class Clostridia; order Oscillospirales; family Oscillospiraceae; genus Enterenecus. The sequence goes on from CAJUQD010000019.1 coordinate 50,103, forward strand.
ATTCGACCTATACTGGAAAGCACTTGAGGGCGTTGGGAGGCGGTTCCACATGGACCGGGCGGCGGAGCGCAGTACAAATTCAGACAGGCCGGAGGAACTGCGTCCGTCCCTGGCGGAGCTGGAAAAGGCGGTGGCCAAACCCCCTGCCCGCGGGGTGCCCAAGCCCCTGTTTATCGCCGTGGCGGCGCTGGCGGCGGTGCTGGGGATGGTGGCGGCGTACCTCCTGTATTTCGACAGCGACTACCGGCGCAATATGGCTCTGGTGCGTGCGGACAATGAGTATCTGCGCCAGGAGCGGGACGAGGCGCAGGCGGGGCTGGCGGCGGCCCAAGAGGAGCTGGCCCAGGCCCAGGCCGACCTGTCCGCCGCCCAGGACACCATCGGCCTGCTGGAGGAATACTCCCTGGCTGCCCCCGACGGCACGGCACCCGAGTACACCCGGCTTTACCCCGACTTCTACGCCCCAGCCTGGGAGGGGGAGGCGGTCGCAGGCGGAAAGGTGTGCTGCCTCACCTTTGACGACGGCCCCTCCCCCAACACCGACCGGGTGCTGGAAATTCTGGACCACTGCGGCGTCAAGGCCACCTTCTTCGTGGTGGGCAGCGCCTGCTCCGGCCAGGCCGGCCAGGAGCGGATGCGGGCCATCGCGGCGGCAGGCCACACCATCGCCATGCACAGCTGGACCCACGACTACAAAACGGTATACGCCTCGGTGGAGGCCTTCCTGGACGAGTTCAGCACCCTCTACCAGTGGATCTATGATGTAACCGGCGTCCATCCCCAGCTGTACCGCTTCCCCGGCGGCAGCATCAACGGCTATAACCGGGGGGTGTACCAGGAGATCATCGCCGAGATGACCCGCCGGGGCTTCGTCTACTTCGACTGGAACGCCTCCGCTCAGGACGCCACCCCCCGTCCCCGTCCCGCCCGGGACATCGCCGCCGACTGCCTGAAGGGGGTGGGCCGGGAGCTGGTGGTGGTGCTCGCCCACGACAGCGCCGCCCGGGGCACCACGGTGGACGCCCTGCCCGCCATTATTGAGGGCTACCAGAACGCGGGCTACACCTTTTCCGCCCTCCATCCCGGCGTTACGCCCGTCACCTTCGGCTACCCCAAAATACGCTGACGCCGCCCGCCCGGCCCCGCCGGGCGGGCCTTTTGCGCCCAGGGGGCGGGGAAATTCCCGGCCCCTGGGCGCAAAATATCCCCCGCCGCCCCCTTGTGCCGGGGCGGTTTTCCTGGTATAATATGCTGTTCTTTTATAGCCCCGCCCCCGCGGGCGGGGAATTCGCTGGTATCAGGAGAGGGCCGGATGGACAATATTATTTTAATCGGCATGCCCGGCTCGGGCAAAAGCACCGTGGGCGTGGTGCTGGCAAAGGCCCTGGGGATGAAGTTCCTGGACGTGGACCTGCTCATACAGGGGCGGGAGGGGGCGCTGCTCCAGGAGCTCATCGACGCCCGGGGGGTGGAGCGGTTCCTGGACCTGGAGCGGGACGCCGTCTGCTCCCTGGACTGCCGGGGGACGGTGGTGGCCCCCGGGGGGAGCTGCGTGTGCCGGGAGGAGTCCATCGCCCACATGCGGGGGCTGGGCACGGTGGTCTACCTCCAGCTGCCCCTGGAGGATGCGGCGGGGCGCATCCACAACATGGCCTCCCGTGGCATCGCCCTCTCCCCCGGCCAGACGCTGGCCGACGTGTACCGGTACCGGGCGCCGCTGTATGAGAAATGCGCCCACATCACCGTCCCCATCAGGGGCCAGAGCCTGGCCGGGACCGTGGAAGCTGTAAAACAATCTCTGGCCGCTTACCGAAGTGCGCAGTCGTCGTGAGCCGCGCAAAGTACGATATGACTTAGAATAGGACGAGTAACCATGAATTTCCGTGACCTGGGGCTCACCGCCCCCATTTTGAAGGCCCTCACCCAGGAGGGCTACACCGACCCCACCCCCA
>CAJUQD010000020.1 GCA_910588105.1 uncultured Oscillospiraceae bacterium
GTGGGGGCGATGAACATGTTCTTGACGAAGTGGGCCTGCCACGCCACCTCCATGATGAAGCGCACGGCCATGCGGGAGTCGGGGTTGGCACCGCAGAACACATCCATTACGTACAGCTTCTTGTTGGACAGCTCTTTGATGGCCAGGGCCTTGCAGGCCTCCCATGCCTCCTGGGAGGCGGGCTTGTTGTCGTTTTTGAACTCATCGGAAGTCCACCACACGGTGTCCTTGGAGTTCTCATCCATGACGATGAACTTGTCCTTGGGGGAGCGGCCGGTATAGATGCCGGTCATCACGTTGACCGCGCCCAGCTCGGTCAGCTGGCCCTTCTCGAAGCCCTCCAGAGCGGGGTCCATCTCCGCCTCGAAGAGCTGCTCGTAGGTGGGATTGTAGATGATTTCCTTAATCCCGGTAATGCCGTACTGTTCCAGACCGTAGGTTTCCATAAGATAGTTCCTCCTCAAAATTATAGTGTATCAATGCAGCGCCATCCCCCGTGAGCGGGAGCGGCGCGGGCCGATGGTACTGGTGGAAAACCCATATCCCACCAAGCACACAGTATAGCATAAATGCCCACTCAATTCCACGGCATTTTGCGCCCGTATGTTAAACTTTCCACAAAATCGGCGTTTTCAACAACCCGTTTCCCGGCGGCGCCGGGGGAATGGGAGCACTTTGACGAAGGGCAAAATGGGGCGGGCAGGGGGGCAAGGCCGGACTATCCATTGTCTGGAAAATCCTCCGAAGTAAAACAAATCCCCCGCCCTCCGAAGGGGGCGGGGGATTTTGCGTCACAGCTTACTCAGCGGAGATCGCGCCCATGGGGCAGGTGCCCTCGCAAGCGCCGCAGTCGATGCAGGCGCCGGCGTCGATGACCATGTGCTCGTCGCCCATGGAGATCGCGCCCACCGGGCAGGAGGACTCGCAAGCGCCGCAGGAGACGCAGGCGTCGCCAATTTTACGTGCCATGTAACATACACCTCCAACAAATGATGTGTTTTGAACCGTTTCCCATTTTACCACATCTGCGGAAAATTGCAATATGAAATTTTGACCGGGGGAAATGTATAATTCCGCTCAAAATTTCCCATCCTTGCCAAGTGACGAGATTCCCTGCCGGGACAAGGGGAGTGATCGCGTGGAGCGGCTGAGTATCTTTCAAAGATTGCGGGGTTTTTTTATGATGGATCGGGATAAGGGGCGCCAGCAGCCCCAGAACAATGCGGGCCGTCCGGGGGGCGACCACCAGGCCCTCTACCGGGAGGAACGGCCCAGGGCGCGGGAGGGGGCGGACACCCGCCTCACCGACCGCTTTTCCCGGGATCTGACCCGGATGGCGGCGCTGGGGGCGCTGGATCCGCTGGTGGGCCGGGAGCAGGAGGTGGGCCGGATCATCCAGATCCTGGCCCGCCGGACGAAAAACAACCCCGCGCTGATCGGCGAGCCCGGCGTGGGCAAGACCGCCGTGGCGGAGGGGCTGGCACTGCGGATGGCCTCCGGGGCGGTGCCCGAGCCCCTGCGGGGCAAGCGGCTTTTGAGCCTGGATCTGGTGTCCATGGTGGCGGGCACCAAGTACCGGGGGGAGTTCGAGGAGCGGGTGAACCAGGTGCTCTCCGAGGTGCGCCGTGCGGGCAACGTGATTTTATTCCTGGACGAGCTGCACAATATCGTGGGAGCGGGGTCCGCCGAGGGGGCCATTGACGCGGCCAACATCCTCAAGCCTGCCCTGAGCCGGGGGGAGATCCAGGTGGTAGGGGCCACCACCCTGGAGGAGTACCGCAAGTATATAGAAAAGGACGCGGCGCTGGAGCGGCGTTTCCAGCCCGTGAAGGTGGCCGAGCCCACCCCGGATCAGGCCAAGGCCATTCTGCGGGGGCTGCGCCGCCGGTACGAGGAGCACCACGGCCTGACCATCTCCGATGGGGCCATCGACGCGGCGGTGGAGTTGTCCCAGCGTTATCTGCCCGACCGCTTCCTGCCCGACAAGGCCATCGACCTCATCGACGAGGGGGCGGCCCGGATGCGGGTGGAGGAGGAGGTGCCCATTGCCCTGCGGGCGCTGTCCGACCGGGCGGAGCGGGCGGCCAGGGAGAAGGCCCAGGCCATCGCCATGCAGGACTTTGAGCGGGCGGCCATCCTCCGGGACGCGGAGGCGGACTTCCGCCGGGAGCTGGACCGGAAGCAGAGCCGCCAGAAGGGCGGCGGCGCCCACGAGCTGGGCCGGGAGGAGATCGCGGCGGTGCTGTCCCAGTGGACGGGCATCCCCCTGGAGTCCATCACCAAGGGGGAGGCGCGCCGCCTGCTGGAGCTGGAGGGGGAGCTCCACCGCCGGGTGGTGGGGCAGGACCGGGCGGTGTCCGCCGTGGCCGCCGCCATCCGCCGGGGCCGGGTGGGGCTGAAGGAGCCCAACCGCCCCATCGGGGTATTCCTCTTCCTGGGCCCCACCGGGGTAGGCAAGACGGAACTGTGCCGGGCGCTGGCGGCGGCGCTGTTCGGCAGCGAGGACGCCCTGATCCGCTTCGACATGTCCGAGTATATGGAAAAGCACGCCGCCTCCCGGCTGGTGGGCTCCCCCCCGGGCTACGTGGGCCATGAGGAGGGGGGCCAGCTCACCGAGCAGGTGCGCCGCCGCCCCTGGTCGGTGGTGCTGTTCGACGAGATTGAGAAGGCCCATGACGATTTGCAGAATATCCTCCTCCAGGTGATGGAGGACGGCCAGCTCACCGACGGCCAGGGGAGAAAGGCGGACTTCCGCAACACGGTGGTGGTGCTCACCTCCAACGTGGGTGCCCAGAAGCTGGTGAGCAAGTCGCCCCCGCTGGGCTTCGCCGGGGGGAGCTCCGACGACAGGCGGAAGGAGGCGGTGATGGCCGAGCTGAAGGGCCGGTTCAAGCCGGAGTTCCTCAACCGCCTGGACGAGGTGATCCTGTTTGACCGCCTGGAGCGGCGGGATCTGGAGCGCATCGCCCTGCGGCTGCTGGGGGGCGTCCGGGAGCGGCTGGACCAGCTGGGGGTGGAGCTGGACGCCAAGTGGGAGGCGGTGACCCTGCTGGCCGACCCGGGCGCGGAGCGGGAGCAGGGGGCACGGCCCATCCGCCGGGCGGTGCGCCGCCGTGTGGAGGAGCCCGCGGCCGACCTGCTGTTGTCCGAGCGGCTGTGCGCAGGGGACACCCTGTGCCTGGCCGTGGAGCGGGAGGACATTGTGCTGCGGGCGGAGAAGCGGGAGGTCTGAGCGGTCAAAATCGCGAAAGCACAGGGGACGCCGCGTCCCCTGTGCTTTTCTCCGGCTTATTGGCGGGGCGCATCCCCCGGTTCCCTGGGGAGGGCGGTCAATTTCGGCGATGGTTCCGAAATAGTTAGCTCCTCGCAGTCCTGTTGCGCTTTGACCAGGATGTCGATTGCCTGAGTGGTCGCCCGAAACAGTTTGAAATACATCTCTTTATAATCTGTCATCCCGCTCACCCCAACTTGATTATAGGACAATTTAATCCTAAAATCAATAGGACAATTTGACATAATTTTTTGGGTGATAATTATGTCCAGGCTCCGTAAACTGCGCAAAAAGCGCGGATATACGCAGATTAAAATGCAGATGCTCACCGGTATTGACCAGAGCGCGTACTCCAAAATTGAGCGCGGGGAACGCTATATGTCCTTTGAGCAGTGCAAGCGGATCGCGCTGGCGCTGGGCACCAGTATGGATTATCTGGCGGGCCTTACCGACCAGACCGAGCCCTACCCCAGGCCGGACAGCATGGCGGACGGGTAACGCACAGGGAAAGGCCCCGGCGCGAAGCGCCGGGGCCTCGGTTTATTCCTGGAGGTTATGCTCGTGGCAGCAGGAGCAGTCGCCGTTACAGAACTGCTCGGGCTCGTAGGCAATGCCGTTTTTGTCGTAGTAGTCCTTGATGGCGGCGCGCACCGCCTCCTCCGCCAGCACGGAACAGTGGATTTTGTGGGCGGGCAGGCCGTCCAGCGCCTCCACCACCGCCTGGTTGGTGAGAGTAAGGGCCTCCTCCACCTTCTTGCCCTTGATGAGCTCGGTGGCCATAGAGCTGGTGGCGATGGCGCTGCCGCAGCCGAAGGTCTCGAACTTCACGTCCACGATGACGCCGTCCTCAATCTTGAGGTACATTTTCATGATGTCGCCGCATTTGGCGTTGCCCACCTCGCCTACGCCGTCGGCGTCGGCAATCTCGCCCACGTTGCGGGGGTTGCGGAAGTGGTCCATCACCTTTTCACTGTATAACATAGCTGCGTTCTCCTCTCTGCAATGCTTTCCAAACGGGAGACATGCCCCGCAGATAATTGACTACTTCGGCGGTGGCCTTGGCGATGGCCTCCACGTCCCCCATGGTGTTGTCCCGGTCCAGGGTGAGGCGCAAAGAGCCGTGGGCCACCTCGTGGGGCCGGCCGATGGCCAGCAGCACGTGGCTGGGGTCCAGCGAGCCGGAGGTGCACGCCGACCCGGAGGAGGCGGCCACTCCCTTGTCATCCAGCAGCAGCAGCAGCGACTCGCCCTCAATGCCCTCGAAGCAGAAATTGACGTTTCCGGGCAACCGCCGCCCCCTGTCGCCGTTCAGGGCGGCGTGGGGGATTGCGGACAGCTTTTCGATGAGGGCGTCCCGCAGGGAGGCCACGTAGGCGCTGTTTTCCGCCATGTGGGCCACGGCGTCGTCCAGCGCGGCGGCCATGCCCAGGATGGCGGGCAGGTTTTCCGTGCCGGCCCGGAAGCCCCGCTCCTGGGCCCCGCCGTGGATGAAGGTGAGCAAGGGGGCGCCCCGGCGCACATACAGCGCACCCACCCCCCGGGGCCCGTGGAACTTGTGGCCGGACAGGGAGAGCATATCGATGTTCTGGGCACCCACGTCGATGGGAAGATGGCCCGCCGCCTGGACGGCGTCGGTGTGGAAGGGGATGCCCCGTTCCCGGCACAGCGCGCCGATTTCCGCCACGGGCTGGATGGTGCCGATCTCGTTGTTGGCGTACATGACGGAGACCAGGGCGGTGTCCTCCCGGATGGCGGCGGCCACGTCCTCTGTCTTTACGATGCCGCTCCCGTCCACCGGGAGGAGGGTGACATCAAAGCCCTCCTTGGACAGCCGGTCCATGGTGTGGAGGACGGCGTGGTGTTCGATGGCGGTGGTGATGAGGTGTTTTTTGCCCTTCAGGGCCCCGATTTTGGCGGCGCTAGAAATGGCCTGGTTGTCCGCCTCGCTGCCGCCGGAGGTGAAGTAGACCTCCCCCGGCTGGGCGCCGATGGCCCCGGCCACCGCCTCCCGGGCGGCCTGAAGCGCCTCCCTGGCCTGCTGGCCCGGGGAGTGGAGGCTGGAGGGGTTGCCCCAGAACCGCTCCATGCCGTCCAGCATGGCCTGCCGGGCGGCGGCACAGGTTTTGGTGGTGGCGGCGTTGTCCGCGTATATCATGATGTGTTCCATCTCCTTATCGTAAGCGTCCGAGCCGTCGTGGGCGCCTTGCCGCGCGCCGCGAACAGGCGGGCGTGATATCTTTTGCTGCCGCACAAATCATATCGTAAAAAGCATACCTTGTCAATAGGAATTGTGGAAATTCTTATGGGCGCTTTCATAGGATTCCCAGGCGGCGGAAAATTAAAACCGTGGGGGAGCGGAGGGCACAGCTTCTGAGAGGGGCTTTCCTTTTGGAGCGGGGTATGGTATAATCTGTTTCATAAAGGAGGGAAGCGACATGACGGCCCAGGAGCAATTGCAGCAGTGGATCAAGGACAGCGGCAATGTGGTCTTTTTCGGCGGGGCGGGCGTGTCCACCGAGAGCGGCATCCCGGATTTCCGCAGCGTGGACGGGCTGTACAGCCAGAAGTACGACCAGCCGCCGGAGAGCATTCTCAGCCATACCTATTTTGTGGGACACACCGGGGATTTCTATCGGTTTTACCGGGACAAGATGCTCTGCCTGGACGCCAAGCCCAACGCCGCCCACCAAAAGCTGGCCCAGCTGGAGCGGGCGGGCAGGCTCAAGGCGGTGGTCACCCAGAATATCGATGGGCTGCACCAGATGGCGGGCAGCCAGGTGGTGTATGAGCTCCACGGCTCGGTTCACCGCAACTACTGCACGAAATGCCGCGCCTTTTATGGGGCGGATTTCATCCAAACGGGGGAGGGCGTACCCCTGTGCCCGGTGTGCGGCGGCCTGGTAAAGCCGGACGTGGTACTCTATGAGGAGGGGCTGGACCAGGACACGGTGGAGGGCGCGGTGCGGGCCATCGCCCGGGCGGATGTGCTCATCGTGGGGGGAACCTCCCTGGTGGTGTACCCTGCGGCGGGGCTTATCGACTATTACCAAGGGAGAAAGCTGGTCCTCATCAACCGGGATCCCACTCCCTACGACGGACGGGCGGATCTGGTGATCCATGACTCCATCGGCAAGGTGCTGGGAGGGATAGAGGTATGAATGAAAGAGACGGGGAAATAAAGGGGGGCGCGGGAAGCAGGGCGGTTCAGGTGCTGATTGCTCTGGGCAAGAGCGTGTGCTACCTGGCGCTGTTCCTGGGTATGCAGGTGCTGGTGGTTCTGCCGGTGGCTGTGGCTGCCGGGGTGCAGTCGGCGCTGGGCAACTGGGAGACGGCGGAGCAGCTGTACAGCGTGCTTTATGAAAGCGCCACGGCCCTCACGGCGGTGTCCGGGCTGTTTACCATTGCGGCGGTTCTCCTGTTCTACCTGATCCGGCGGGAAAAGCTGGAGGAATCCCTGTGGCTCCGGCGGGTGGAGGGTCCGGGCCTGCTGGCCGGGGCGGCGCTGGCCCCGGCGCTGTACCTGGGAATCACTGTGGCAATGATGGCACTTCCCGAGGCGTGGATGGACAGCTATGCCGAGGCGTCCGCCAGTGTGGGCGACGGCGGCGTAGGCGGAGCCATTGCGGTGGTGCTGGTGGCCCCGGTGGTGGAGGAATTTATTTTCCGGGGGCTCATAATGACCCGGCTGGCGCGGGCAATGCCCGGGCGGCTGGCCGCTGCGCTGTCCGCCGCTGTTTTCGGGGCGTGCCACGGACACCCGGTCTGGTTTGCTTATGCCTTTGTGCTGGGGGTGGTGTTCGGGCTGATGGATCTGCGGCTGGGCTCCATCTGGCCGTCCATTCTGGCCCACATGGTGTTTAACGCTATTGGACAGGTATTCAGCCTGCTGCCGGAGGACGATGGGGTGGTCATGGGGGCTTATCTGGCGCTGCTGGCGGTGGCCGTCGTACTCCCCATCCTGGCCCGGAAGGGGGTTAAGGCCCTGTTCCGGCCCGCCCCCAGGCCGCTTCCGGCCCAGGAGGGAGGGCGGCCCGCCCAACCCAGAAACGATGATTGGAATCCCTGGGACGAATGAAGGAAATCCCCGCGGCACACCGCCGCGGGGATTCTATACCACAGAATTTATTGAAAAACAATAAAAAATACTTGACAAACGATATCGACTGTGATAGGCTCTGGAGCAAGAGGTGGTTGGAAATGGAGCGGACTTCCGTACAGAAGCTGGCCCGTGCGCTGCGGGTGATGGTGATGGTGGTTTTCGTCTGCAATCTCATCACACTGTTTTTTGTGCCCGCCCTGGCGGCGATGTTTACGGAGAACCGGTGGGATGGGCAGACCATGGCGCGGCTCTTGACGGGGGAGAGAATAGGGTTTTGGATGAGTTTTACCATTCATAGCTGGAATCCCGTTATCTGGATGCTGGCGCTGACGGCGGACGACCTGTATTGGCCGGTATTGTCCCTGTTTCTGCTGTCCTGCGGCGTGTGCACCGCCGTCATCCTCTGGCAGGGCAGGCGGGTGCTGGACACCATCCTGAAAGGGGACCCCTTTGTGATGGACAACGCCAAAAGCATGAAAACTGCGGCGATGTGCTGCTTTGCCATATCCGGGGCGGCGCTGGCGCGGCTGGCCTGGGGGTTCGCCTATTATCGGAGCATCGCCCCGCTGCTCACCTACAACGCCCTGTTCGTCCCGATCTTTCTGATGGGCGGGCTGTTGTTCCTGGTGATGTCTGCCCTGTTCCGGCAGGCCGCCGGGATTAAGGCGGAAAACGACCTGACCATCTAGGGGGCGGCGTATGGCGGATATCCTGCATTTCCGTCCCCGCAGGGGGCGGAAAGCCTTCAAGGAGGGCGGCGTATGGCGATTCTTGTGAACCTGGACGTGATGATGGCCAAGCGGAAGATGTCCCTGGGGGAGCTGTCCCAGCGGGTGGACGTGACCATGGCCAACCTGTCCATTTTGAAAAACAACAAGGCCAAGGCGGTGCGCTTTTCCACCCTGGCCGCCGTCTGCAAGGCGCTGGACTGCCAGCCGGGGGACATTCTGGAATACGTCCCTGACGGGGAGGACTGAAACAAGATCAAAAAGACCGCGTGGCCGCCCCCGGTCATGGGGGCGGCTTTTTGCGGCCCAACGCGAAAAGGAGAATACAACATGAAGCGGTTTTTGACCCTGATGCTGCTTGTGCTGGCGCTACTGGCCGGCTGTGGAATAGACGGCGGGGAAGGCTGGGCGCTGCGCCGTATCGGCCGGGCGCTGGGCGTGGATCTGTCCGGCGGGACGCTGGCGCGGTTTGAGGACAGCCACGGCGGCTTCCACGGCGACGGGCTCACCGCGGCGGAGGTGGAGCTGGACGGCCTGGAGGAGGGGCTGGCGGACGCCCCCGGCTGGCGCCCCCTGCCCATGACGGAAAACGCAGCCCAGGCACTTCAAATGTTTCAGGAGGAGGGCGGGGCGCCAGAGGGGGGCTTTTACTACCTCTATGACCGCCACCGCCAGAGCCAGGACCCCTATGACGACAGCCAGCTCCACCAGCGGTTTTCCTGGAACTTCACCTTGGCGGTGTATGACAGCGGGGCCGGGCGGCTGTACTATTACGAATTTGATACGTAGGAGGCGGTTCCAATGAAAAAGGTGATCGGTGTGTGTCTGTCCGCGCTGTGCTTGGCGGCGCTGTCCGGCTGCGGTGGGGATATAGAGGCCGACCTGGTGTTTGTCAACGGTTCGGACGCGGTGATCGTGGAGGTGGTAGTAGACTTCCAGGACCAGGGCGGGGGAAGCCGGAACGCCGACAGTAGCCCCCTGCGGCGGGGGGATTCCTTCGGCTTCGAGGCGGGGGAATACCCGGTGACCGTGTATGTGTACGACGTGCCCTTCAAGGGTTTTAGCCAGAAGGAACTGGCCTGCTTCACCATCCAGGAGGCCCCGCCCGATGGGGAGCGGTGGTATGTCACCGCCCGGGACAGGGCGGGTGGGCTGGCCCTCAGCGCGGACACCCAATGGCCCGATGGGGTGTGAGCTGGACGGATCCTTCTTGCGCTCCGGGAAAAACTGTGCTATCATGGAGGCAATTCAAGGGAAAGAGGTGCGGCTATGATTGCTTCGGAGCGTCAATTCCACATCAACTGCGAGACCGGGGACGTGGGGCGGTACTGCCTGCTGCCCGGCGACCCTGGGCGGTGCGAGAAAATCGCCCGGTATTTTGACAACCCCGTCCACGTGATGACCAACCGGGAGTACGTTACCTACACAGGGACACTGCTGGGAGAGAAGGTTAGCGTCACCTCCACCGGTATTGGCGGGCCGTCGGCCTCTATCGCCATGGAGGAGCTGGCCAACATTGGCGCGGACACCTTTATCCGGGTGGGCACCTGCGGGGGTATCAAGCTGGATGTGACCAGCGGCGATATCGTCATCGCCACCGGGGCGGTGCGCATGGAGGGAACCAGCCGGGAGTACGCCCCCATCGAGTTCCCTGCCGTGGCGGATTTCCAGGTACTTACCGCCCTGGTGGATGCGGCAAAGGCGTCGGGCCGCCGCTGGCACGCCGGGGTGGTGCAGTGCAAAGACTCCTTCTACGGCCAGCACTCGCCGGAGCGGATGCCGGTGTCTTACGAGCTGCAAAGCAAGTGGGAGGCGTGGAAGCGGCTGGGGGTGCTGGCTTCAGAGATGGAGAGCGCGGCACTGTTCACCGTGGCGGCCCACCGGGGGGTGCGCTGCGGCTCCGCCTTCCACGTCATCTGGAACCAGGAGCGCAACGCCGCCGGGCTAGACCAGACCCGGGATGAGGACACAGAATCCGCTATCCGGGTGGGGATCGAGGCGGTGAAGCTGCTTATTCAAAGAGATCGGGTGTCGGGCCGATAAGGGTATCGTAAAATTCGGCCCTGGCCTCGGCCTGGGCGGGGGTGCGTTGCTGTCCGGGCCGGGTGTCGTCACTCACCGTATTGAGCGCCATCAAGGCCAGGTTGCTGCGCATCAGGTCGAACAAGGAGGCCAGTATGGCCAGCTCGTCCGCTGTTTTGCCCTGGCCGATGTAGACGGAGAGGGCAGCGGCTATGGCAACAAGATTGGCGCCCTGGCTCTGAGAGTGGTTGAAATTACGGCATGGCACACCGAAGCCCCCCTTCATCCCAGTGTATGCGGGAAATGGGGAAGTGGCAGTCAAAACCGCCGGGAATTTTACATTCCCGGCGGTTTTTTCGTTTTTACAGCTTTTTTACATAGCGCAGGTCGTGGCAGGGCGGACTGTTGGGAAAGGGGATGTCAGCGCTGGTGCCGTCCCAGGCGAAGCCGTGGGCGGCATAGAACCGCCGGGCGCCCTCGTTTTCCTGAAGGACAAACACGAAAGCGCTTGGAAAGCCCTCCAGCTTCATCCGGCGGCAGGCCTCCTCAAACAACAGCCCGCCATAGCCATGCCCGCGCTGGGCCGGGTGGGTGTAGAAGGAGGCGATCTCTCCCCAGTCGGCGTAGGCCTCGTTGTCGAATTTACAGATGTCGCCGGGGTTGTAGTTCACCGTCCGGGCTTTGCAGTAGTTCAGGCAGGACACCGGCTCGTTCCCCTGGTACAGCAAAAGGCCGCGCACGCCGCTTTGGGTCTCGTAATTCCGGCGGAAGATCCCCACCCACCGGTCATCGGTGATCTCCCGGGCCATATAGTCGGCGGGCACCGCGTTTACATAGGTATCCCGCCAGCCCAGGGCGTGTATGAGGGACATGGCTCTGAAATGCTCCTCGGTGCAGGCATCCACAAAGCGCAGTTTGTCCATAAAGACCTCCCAAATAAGCGTCCCCGCCCCAATGGGACGGAGACGCAGTACGGCGGCAGTTCCCCTTGCCCGCCCTCGCTTTCAGTCAACGCGGTGGTAATGCGGTGTGCTCAGTCACGGTACGGTTGTGCGCGGTCTGGGCGTAACAGTCACGTGGAGGGATCGAACCCCCTCGCGCCCGCCCTAGGGCGCCACCAATGATCCGGCTCATGCTCAGCCGGGGAGCTCGCGTTCGCCCTGTAAGCTACCGTCTGCCGCTGGGTTCCTTTTTCTTGAAAGAAAAAGGAACCGAAAAAGAACTTTAGATCGCTGACGGGAATGGTGTTGGCCTATAAGTGGGTATCACGGCGACGGACGCGGCTTAAATCAATTCCGTCGCCCAGTTGGCGGCCTGGATGGAATTGTCCAGCAGGCGCAGCTCCTTTGCTATCTGATCCACCTGCTTTTGCAGCTCCCGCACGTTGACAGCGCTGAGCAACTTGATTTCGCTGCGCATTCCCCGGCGGCCAAGCTGGCTTGCGCTGTGTGCCAAATCCCGGTAGGCGCCGAGCCTCAGCTTCAGCGCGTCCCGCCGGGCCAGCAGAACGGTGAGGCTCTCGCCGTCCACCTCGGCGCGGCAGTTGGTCAGGTTGATCCGGGCAATGAGACGCTCCAGGTTTTCGACGCAGCCGTCCAGCTCCCGCAGCAGCTCCGCCGGATCCTCGGCGGGCTGCTCCCCCTCCTGCACGATGGCGTTGCTGTTCAGCCGCTGCTGAAGCTGCTGGATGCGGCGGTTCAGGTCTGCACGCTCCTGCAAGGCTTCCGCTAATTTCATAAAAGATCCATCCTCCTTACACGCCCGCGCCTGCGGGCTCTTTTTCCGCCCCCTGCCTGGCCAGGGCCTTGGCGTTGGCCAGCATCAGCTTGATGCGGTTTTCCTGGTTGATTTTTGTGGCGCCGGGGTCGTAGTCGATGGCCACGATGTTGGAATAGGGATAATCGTCCTTGAGCTTGCGGATCATGCCCTTGCCCACGATGTGGTTGGGCAGGCAGCCGAAGGGTTGGGTGCACACGATATTGGGCACCCCGGAATGGATCAGCTCCAGCATCTCGCCAGTGAGCAGCCAGCCCTCGCCCATTTTATTGCCGTCCCCCAGATAGCCCTGGACCAGCCTGTGCATGTTTTCAAAGGTGCCGGGGGCGCGGAAGCGGCTTTTTTGGAGGGCCTCGATCATATCCTTCTGACACGCCTCAATGTAGCCCTTGAAGAGCTGGCAGAATTTCTTTTTGGCCCACAACCCGCCGTAGATATTCACGTCCACTTCCCGGTTGAAGATCTTGAAGATCATGAAGTCGGTGAGGCCGGGCACCACCGGCTCCGCCCCTTCGGAGAGGAGAAAGTCCTCCAGGTTGTTGTTGCCCAAGGGGGAAAATTTCACGTAAATCTCTCCTACCACCCCCACCTTCACCTTCTCCTTGCCGGACACTGGGATGGTTTCAAAATCCGCCAGAATAGCGTGGAAATTGGCCCGCATCTGCTTGCGGCTCATGCCTTTTCCTGCACGGAAGCCATCGATGAGCCTTTGCTGCCAGCCGTCCAGCATCCGATCGGTATCGCCGGGGGTGAGCTCATAGGGCCGGACCTGATTGGCGGCATTGACCAACAGGTCGCCGTAGAGCATGGCGTAGACCATCTTCCGCACCAGGGGGAGGGTGAGGGAGAAGCCCGGGTTTTTCTCGAGCCCGGACAGGTTTACGGAGATGACGGGGACGAAAGCCAGCCCCGCCTTTTCCAGCGCCTTGCGCAGCAGGTGGATATAGTTGGACGCCCGGCAGCCGCCCCCCGTCTGGGTGATGAACAGCGCCACCTTATGGGGGTCATAGCCGCCGTGCTTGATGGCGTCAATGAGCTGGCCGATGACCAGCAGGGCGGGATAGCAGGTGTCGTTGTGGACGTATTTCAGGCCCTCGTCCACGATGCCCCGGTGGTTGGTGGTGAGCATATCCACCTTGTAGCCCTCTAGGATGAGCAGCTGCCGGAACATGCCGAAGTGGACGGGGAGCATCTGAGGCATGAGGATGGTATACTCCTGCTTCATCTCGCGGGTGAAGAGCAGCCGCCCGTCCTTGTCGTATTTTAGCTCGGCCATGGGTGAGACTCCTTTCGTAGGGAAAATCAGTCGCAGGAAAGCCAGCAGAGTGTCCCGCTTGAGATGGTCATGCCCAAAGAGCGCTGGAGCGCCAGAGAAGGGGCGTTATCTGTTAAAACCTGCCCAAAGGGGATGTGGCACAGGGAGAGCTCCAGATCAATCATATACCGCTCTAACGCTGTGGCGAAGCCCTGGCGGCGGTACTGGGGCAGTATTTCCAAAAGGCCGATGGAACCCTCGGCGTGACGGCCGACAAAGCCCGCCAAGGTACCGTTTTGGAATCCGCCAAAAAGCTGTCCCCGATCTAAGAGGGAGCAAAGGTAGTCCGCGCCCTCCAATTGGTAGTGGGCGGACACTTGGGGGAGGTCGCTCACGTCCAGCTGCCGGATAGCGAGAACGTAATCTTGGAGAACGGGCGGCTGGGTGCGCAGATAGGCGGCCTGATAGCTGGCCCCCTCCAAAAACAGGGTGGCGCCGAAGCGTTCTTTCAGCAGAGGGACACAGAATTCCTCGTGGGCAGCCAGCAGAAAGCGGCCGCCGGCGGGGAGGAGGCCGCAGAGGAGCGTGGCCTCCTCCAGACCGGCACAGCACATCAGGTAGGTGTGAAAGGCATCCGGCTGTTCTGGGCTGGGTATGTCCACCAGAGCGGCGGTGGGGGAGGCATAGAGGACGGTTCCAATACCCCGCCGCACCGCCTCGGTCATATCAAGATAGCGCACCGGATCCCGGTCAAAGAGCTCCTGGCAGATGGACAGATCAAACATAGAATAGGCCCCTTCTTCATGTTTTCACGCTCTGATTAGATGCACGGCCGGGCCGCTTTCGCTCCGGCCCGGCAAAACTCGCCTGCGCTACGCTTGCCACTGGCAAGCGCCGCCCCTCGCTTCGCTCCGAGCTCCTCTGTGCGGCTATCGCCGCGCTCGTTCCTCCATAGCGGCGATCAGGGAGCGCACCCGGATTTTCACCGCGCCCAAATTGCTGATGTCGTCGATTTTCAACTGGGTATACAGTCTGCCGCCGGCCTCCAGGATGGAGCGCATCTCGTCCCCGGTGATGGCGTCGGTGCCGCAGCCAAAGGAGACCAGCTGCACCAGCTCCATGTCGGGCTGCCCGCATACAAACCGGGCGGCGTTGTACATACGGGCCTGGAAGGTCCACTGGTTAAGCACCTTCCGGGGGGCGTACTCCTCGTGGAAAGCCACCGCGTCCTCGCTGACCACCACAAAGCCGAAGGAGGCCGCCAACTCGTTGATGCCGTGGTTGATCTCCGGGTCGATGTGGTAGGGCCGCCCCGCCAGCACAAGGATGGGCAGGCCCTGCCGCCGCGCCTCATCGATGTACCGCTGGCCGGTGCGGTGCAGGTCCTCCTTATAGCGGTCATAGGCCTGGTAGGCCGCGCGGATGGCGTGGAGCGCCTCACGGCGGGGGACACCGAAGGTGTCGGCGAACCATTGGGAGCCGATGCGCTCGTAATCTTTGGGACGATGGAGTCCCGCATAGGGGTTGAGGAAGCGGGTTCTTTTCAGATCCGGCATATTGGCGGCCAACAACTCGGGATAGTAGGCCACCACCGGACAGTTGTAGTTGTTGTCCGAGGATTTCTCATCAAAATTATAGGACATACAGGGGTAGAAAATGGCGTCCACCCCCATCTCCACCAGCGCCTCCACGTGGCCGTGGAGCAGCTTGGCGGGGTAGCACACCGTGTCCGATGGAATGGTGCGCTGGCCCTTGATGTACAGCTTCCGGGAGGACTCGGGGGAGAGCACCACCTCAAAATTGAGCCGGGTGAACAGTTCGAACCAGAAGGGGAGGTTCTCGTACATATTGAGACCGAAGGGCAGGCCGATCCGTCCCCGGGAGCCGTTGCCGAAACCCTTGCCCTCCATGGCGCGCAGCTTCTGGTACTTGTAACGGTACAGGTCGGGCAGCTCCGCCTTTTCCTTGCCCAAAGGCCGGGAGCAGCGGTTGCCCGAGATGAACCGCCTTCCGCCGTCAAAGCTGTTGACGGTGAGGGAGCAGTGGTTGGTGCAAAGATTGCAGGTGACGGGCCTGGCGGTGTGGGTGAAGCCCTCCAGGGACTTTGCGTCCAGCAGGGCGGATTTGTCCAGGCGCAGGTCCCGGGCGGCCAGCGCCGCGCCGAAGGCCCCCATGATGCCCGCGATGATGGGACGGGTGACCTCCCGGTCCAGTTCCTGTTCAAAGGCCCGGAGCACCGCGTCGTTGTGGAAGGTGCCTCCCTGCACCACGATGTGCCGGCCCAAATCGTCGGCGCTGGCGGCGCGGATAACCTTGTAAATGGCGTTTTTCACGATGGAGATGGAAAGCCCCGCGCTGATGTCCTCCACGGACGCGCCGTCCTTCTGGGCCTGTTTGACGGAGGAGTTCATGAACACTGTGCACCGGGAGCCCAGGTTTACCGGCTTTTGGGTGAACAGGCCCAGGCGCGCGAACTCGGCGATGTCGTAGCCCAGGGCCTTGGCGAAGGTCTCGATAAAGGAGCCGCAGCCGGAAGAGCACGCCTCGTTGAGCATGATGGAGTCCACCGCGCCGTTCCTGATTTTGAAGCACTTCATGTCCTGCCCGCCGATGTCGATGATGAAGTCCACGTTGGGGTTGAAGTGGGCGGCGGCGCGGTAGTGGGCCACCGTCTCCACCAGTCCCAGGTCGCAGGAAAAGGCGTTTCTGATGAGGTCCTCGCCGTAGCCGGTGACGGCGGAGCCCTTTATTTTGATGCGGTCCCCGCACAGTTTGTAAATCTCCCTGAGTTGTTCCAGGGCGATGGCCACCGGGTTGCCCAGGTTGGAGTGGTAATAGGTGTACAGCAGCCCGCCATCCGGGGCGATGAGGACGATCTTGGTGGTGGTGGAGCCGGCGTCAATGCCCAAATATGCGTCCCCCTCGTAAGTACCGATGTCCAGCTGGGGCGGGGTGGAGGAGTTGTGCCGGGCGGTGAACGCGTCGTAGTCCGCCTGGCTTTGAAACAGCGGTGGCATAGTGTCCACCACCGATGTGGCGGCCTTACTCTCCTCCAGCAGCCGCAGCAGCTCGTCGAAGGGCCGGGCCTGGTAGTCTGAGGCGCACAGGGCCGCCCCCATGGCGGCAAAGCAGTCGCCGTCCTCGGGGAAGACGGCGTGATCGCTGTCTAATTGCAGGGTGTCCACAAACCGCTCCCGCAGGCCCATCAGGAAGTGGAGCGGCCCGCCCAGAAATACGATTTTGCCCTTCAATTCCCGGCCCTGGGTGAGGCCAGCCACCGTCTGATCCACCACCGCCTGGAAGATGGAGGCGGCCACGTCCTCCTTGCGCCCACCCTGGTTGAGTATGGGTTGGATGTCGCTCTTGGCGAACACGCCGCACCGAGAGGCAATGGGGTAGATCTTCTCATGCTTCAAACTCAGCCCATCCAGCTCGCCCACGGTGACGTTCATCAGTGTGGCCATCTGGTCGATGAACGCCCCGGTGCCCCCGGCGCATGAGCCGTTCATCCGCTCCTCCAGCGCCCCGCCGAAAAAGATGATTTTGGCGTCCTCGCCCCCCAGCTCGATCACCGCATCGGTGTCCGGGATGTAGGCGTTCACTGCGGCGGCGGTGGCATATACCTCCTGTACGAAGTCCAGCCCCGCGGCCTTGGCCACGCCCAAGCCGGCGGAGCCGGTGACCACCAGGCGCACATCCTTGCTGTGGAGCATATCCGCGATAGAGCGCAGGGTCTCACAGGCCCGCTCCCGGGCCTTGGAATAGTGCCGCTCGTAGGAGCGGAACAGCAGCTTGTTATCATCGTCCAGCACAACCACCTTGACGGTGGTGGAGCCGATGTCGATACCTACACGCAGGATCATGGCCGTCCTCCTGAAGTTGAGATCGAAGATTCACAACAGTTCAGTGGATATTATAGCGAGTTGATATGTTTTTTTCAATAGTATAGTTTGACGGTTTTTCCGCTTTTCGACAAAAGAGGACCACTGTGAAGGGTCACAGTGGTCCTCCGCGCTGCTCACGACGGTTCAGCGTTTCCTAAACCGCACTTCTCCGGAAAATACACCTGATACCAGATGAGGAAGGACAGCACGGTGTAAAGCTTGCGGTGGGTGCGTTCCCTGCCGGAGTAGTGCCGCTCCAGCAGATCCAGCAGGTACTTCTGGTCGAAGAACTCCGCCACATAGCTCTGGGAGATCAGGTTCTTGGCCCAGTTATAATACTTCTCCTCCTGCAGCCATGCGATAAAGGGAACGGGGAAGCCCTTTTTATCCCGCTTTACCCAGTCCTCGGGGAGGAGGGGGACGGCGGCCACGCGCAGGGGGTACTTGGTCATGGTCTTGCCCCGCATTTTCTGACTGCTGGGCACCCGCCGGGCCACCTCCCAGACCTCCCGGTCCAGGTAGGGAACCCGCAGCTCCAGGGAGTGGGCCATGGTCATGCGGTCAGCCTTGCGGAGGATGTCCAGCGGCTGCCACAGGTGGAGATCCAGGTACTGCATTTTGGTCAGATCGTCCGCCCCCTCAATGGCATCAAAGTAGGGCTGGGTGACGTCGTGCCAGGTGAGGGGGGAGCGGTAGGCGGGGGTAAGCGCCCGGTCCGCCTCGTCATTGCCGAAAATGAACGCCTGTCCCACAAAGGTCTGGTCAATGGGCTTGGCCGCCTTGGTGAGAAAGCCCTGGCCGTGGAACCGGGGCAGCCCCGCCACGGCCTTGGCCACCGCTTTCCGCAGGGCCAGGGGGGTTTTGCGGTACAGGCGGTAGGGCTTGGTTGTGTGGTAGGTGATATAGCCGCCGAACAGTTCGTCCGCCCCCTCGCCGGACAGCACCACCTTTACATCCTTGGCCGCCAGCTGGGACAGAAAATACAGCGGCACGGTGGACAGGTTGGCGTTGGGCTCGTCGGCGTAGTACTGGATGGCGGGCAGGGCATCGAAAAACTCCTGGGCGGAGATGGTCTTGGAGATGTTGCGCAGCCCCAGCTCCCCACACAAGGCCTTGGCTTCGCCGGTCTCATCAAAATCCTTGTTGGCGAAGCCCACGGAGTAGGTCTTGTCCGGCCGGGACAGGGCGGCGATGACGCTGGAGTCGATGCCGCCGGACAGGAAGGAGCCCACCTCCACATCGCTGATCTGGTGGGCCTTGACGGACTCTGCCACCACCTCCCGGATCTGTTTGGCCCGCTGTTCCAGGGGCATGGCTTCCGGCTGGAAGGAGAAGGAATGATAGGAGGCGAACTCGGTGTGCCCTTCCCGGTGGAGGAGATAGTGGCCGGGAAGCAGGCGGTATACCCCTTTAAAGAAGGATTCGTTGAGGGCGGAATACTGGAAGGTGAGGTAGAGCTTGAGCGCGTCCGGGTTGAGCTCCTTTTTAAAGCCGGGGTGGGGGAGGAAGCTTTTGCACTCCGAGCCGAAGAAGAACAGCTCCCCCATCTGGGCATAGTAGAAGGGCTTGATGCCGAAGGGGTCCCGTGCGCCGAACAGCTCCTGCTTTTCCCTGTCCCAGATGACGAAGGCGAACATGCCCCGCAGCTTTTTCAGCACCTCCGCCCCCCACTCCATGTAGCCGTGGAGTACCACCTCAGTGTCGCAGTCGGTGGCAAAGCTGTGGCCCAACCTGGTCAGCTCCTGCCGCAGCTCCCGGAAGTTATAGGTCTCCCCGTTATAGGCGATGATATACCGCCCGTCGGGGCTGGCAATGGGCTGCCGCCCCTTTTCCAGGTCGATGATGGACAGCCGCCGGTGGGCGATGCCGCAGCACCTGTCCACGTAATGGCCCTCGCCGTCGGGGCCCCGGTGGCGGATGGTGTCCCCCATGGCGTGGAGCGCCTTTTCGTCCGGGGGGGCGGAACGGGTCACAAAGCCGGTAAAACCGCACATATTAAAATCCTCCAGTTCTGGGATCAGGTGGTCGCGTTTGCTCATTTTCTTAGGATAAAGCCTCCCGGCGGAAATGTCAACTGCCGGGAAAGAATCGGGGTGGAAAATTGTCCGAGGCTGTGGTATGATTAAACGAAAACAGACGGCGGAGGTTTTCCATGTACAAGGAACGGAAGAAGTATCTGCCCCCTGTGTGCGCCGCGCTGGGGCTGGCGCTGGAGCTGGGGGCGGCGTGGGCCTGCCTGGGGTTGGACCAGGGCACGGCGGCGGACGGCGTGTGCGTTGCGGGCGTGCTGGCGCTGTTGAGCCTGGTCGCGCTGGCCCTGCTGCGCCTTGAGGGATATGGGTGGGACGCGCTGGGCATCATGCTGCTGCCGGTGGGGGCGGCCATGTTGGCCCGGGCGGTGTGCCTGGACTACGTCAGCCTGGATTATACCCAGTTTTTGAGCGAGTGGTACAGTTATTTCAAGGCCAACGGCGGCTTTGCCGCCATTGCGGGCAGCGTGGGGGACTACAACATGCCCTACCTCTATTTTATGGCGGCCATCTCCTATCTGGATGTGCCCGATCTATACCTCATCAAGCTGTTCTCCATCCTGTGGGACGTGGGGCTGGCCTGGGGCTGCTTGCGGCTGGCGCGTTTCCTGACCAGGGAACGGCAGGGGAGCGCCGCTCCCCTGATGGCCTTTGGGGCCGCCCTGCTGCTGCCCACGGTGGTGCTCAACGGGGCCTACTGGGGCCAGTGCGACGCCATTTACGGCGCGCTGTGCGTCCACGCCGCCGCGTCGGCCCTAGACGGCAGGAACAAAGCCTCGGTGGCGCTGATGGGGGTAGCCTTTGCCTTCAAACTCCAGAGTATTTTTGTGCTCCCCTTGTGGGGGGTGCTGTGGCTGGCGGGGAAGGTGAGGTTCCGGGAGCTGTGGATGTTCCCCCTGGCTTATCTGGCCATGATTGCCCCGGCCCTGGCCCTGGGCAAGCCGCTGGGCGATATTGTGGGGGTGTATTTCAAACAGATGGGGGAGTATTCCCGGCTGACCCTCAACGCCCCGTCGGTCTACCAGTTTATCCCATACAAACTGCCGCTGGACGAGCAGATGGCGTCCAGCCTGGGCATTCTGGCGGCGGGGGCGCTGGTGCTGGCCCTGCTGGTGCTGGGCTTCCGGCTGAGGGGACGGCTGGATCGGGACACGGTTATGGCCGCGGCGATGGTTTTGTGCGTGGGCGTGCCCTTTTTGCTGCCCCACATGCACGAGCGGTACTTTTTCCTGGCAGACGTATTTACCCTGTGCTGGGCCTGCGCGGACCGGCGGCGGGCCCCGGCGGCTGTGCTGGTGTGCGGCTCGTCCCTGGCCAGCTACTGCGTATACCTGCGGCTGAAGTATAATTGCGTGGTGCGCCTGGGCGGGGGCGTGTTTGTGATGGGGCTGGAGGCGCTGGCAATGCTGGCGGCGTTTGCGCTCGCCCTTTGGGCGCTGGCGGAGGGAGTACGGAAACTGACAAAGGAGGAGCGCGCATGAAATTCGTGTCCTGGAATGTAAACGGCCTGCGGGCCTGCCTGAAAAAGGGGTTTGCGGAGTCTATGCTGGGGCTGGACGCCGACTTTATCTGCCTACAGGAGACCAAGATGGAGCGGGGGCAGGCGGAGGTGGCCCTTCCCGGCTACCATGAATTCTGGAATTCGGCGGACAAGAAGGGGTACTCCGGCACCGCCATTTTTGCCCGGGAGGAGCCCTTGTCCGCCGCCTATGGCATGGACCTGGACAGGCACGACCACGAGGGGCGGCTCATCACCCTGGAATACCCGGAGTTTTGGCTGGTGGACTGCTATACCCCCAATGCCCAGAACGAACTGGCCCGGTTGGGCTACCGCCTGGAGTGGGAGGACGACCTGCTGGACTATCTCAAAAGCCTGGACAGGACCAAGCCGGTAATATACTGCGGTGACCTGAACGTGGCCCACCGGGAGATCGACCTGAAAAACCCAAAAACCAACCGGGGAAACGCGGGCTTTTCCGACGAGGAGCGCGCCGCGATGACCCGCCTGCTTTCCTCCGGCTTCACCGATACCTTCCGCCTGCTCCATCCGAAGGAGGAAGGGGCCTATTCCTGGTGGAGCTACCGCTTCAAGGCCAGGGAAAAGAACGCGGGGTGGCGCATCGATTACTTCATCGTATCCGACCGGCTGGGGGGCCAAGTGGCCCAGGCATCCATCCACCCGGATATCCAGGGCAGCGACCACTGCCCGGTGTCCCTTGTTTTGAAATAGTTTCCAATGAAAAGATCGGCTCTTTCGCAAAAAAACGGGCAAGCTAATGGGGCGAAGGAGTGATGAGTTATGAGAATGGACAAAAAAGCGGTTCTGCCCATCGCCGGTGCTACCATGGCCGCCGGGGCGGCTATCGGCCTGATGATGATGCCCAAGAAGAAAAAGCACTCCGCCCAGAAGGCGGCGGGCCGGGCCATCAAGGCCGTGGGCGAGGTCGTGGAGCATTTCAACGGTTCGTTCAAGATGTGAGAAACGCCCCGCCGGAAGTCCGGCGGGGCGTTTCATATGGCAAAGCGGACGGCGGCGTCTGGCCGTGCGGGATCCAGCAGGAGAATCTCCCGCTTTTTGTCCATAGCGTAGTTCAGGGTGTACTGGGTGCCCCCCGGCGTCCCATCAAACACTGCCAGCACCGCGGCGGAACGGTCCACCATATAGCGGTCCCGGCGGAGCATACAATAGCGGTCATAGTTCTGTTGTACCACCGTTTCCAGGTCGCAGGCGTTCAGGATGGCGCGCCAGCGGCGGCGCAGCCCCTCCGGCCATTTTTGGGCCTGGGTGGGGCAGGGAACCGCCCCTTCCACCGTCACATCCGGGAATCGGCCCCGAAGCTCCAGCGCCGCTTCGGCGAAATACAGGTCACAGCCCATAGCCATGCCGGAGATAAAATGCCGGAACCCCCGGCGGTACAGCCCGTCCAGCTCCCGGGCCAGACTGCGCTTGACGGCCAGGCACCGGGGGTCGCCCTCGTCCAGCCCCCAGGGCAGCTTATCCGGCCTGTGGCCGGTGAAACAGCAGGTCTGCGTTATGTCCGGCGCCACGGCGCTCCCCCCTCTGGTTGATATTTGATACAATTGTACTATAATGAACCGGGGCTTGTCAAGGGGAAATGGAACGTCAGTTTTAAAAACGCCGGTGGGGATGGATAAAAAAGGGCTTGCAATTTTGTTCCGGCCAGAGTATAATAGCCCAGGAAACAATTGAATGAATGTCTTCAGGGCGGGGTGAAATTCCCCACTGGCGGTACAGTCCGCGACCCGCGCAAGCGGTTGACCCGGTGAAACTCCGGGACCAACGGTCAAAGTCCGGATGGAAGAAGACGCGTGACCCCTCTTGAGGTAGTGTCGCGCCTGGAAGACAGTCTTTTCAGGCGTTTCACACTATTTCAGGAGGTATTTTTATGTTGGAAAATCTGTCAAAGCTGTGGGGAGCGGTGCAGGACAATGTGATGTTCCTGCTGATGAGCCTGGCGGTGTTCGTGGGCGTTTTTGCCCTGGCCCTGGCGCTGGAGAAGCTGTGGCTCAAGCCGGAGAAGCAGTCCCCTGCCCGTCGGGCGGCCTATGTGGGCATTTTTGCGGCCATCGCCGCGTTGCTCATGTACATCGAATTCCCTCTTCCCTTTGCCCCCGGCTTTTACGAGCTGGATTTCAGCGAGATCCCGGTTCTCATTTGCTCCTTCTCTCTGGGCCCGGTTTCCGGGGTGGTGTGCGAGTTCATCAAGGAGCTTCTGAAGCTGTTCCTCAAGGGTACCTCCACCGCTTTTGTGGGTGACCTGGCCAATTTTGTGGTGGGGTGCTCCTTCATTCTCCCCGCCTCGGTGGTGTATTTTGCCCAGAAGACCAAGATCGGCGCCATTGTGGGTATGGGGGTGGGCACCGCCGTGATGACCATTTTCGGCAGCCTGTTCAACGCCGTCTACCTGATCCCCGCCTTTTCCGTGCTGTTCGATAAGCCGCTGGAGGTTATCATCGGTATGGGTACCGACATCAACCCAGCCATCGTCAGCGTCAACACCTTGGTGCTGTTCGCCGTGGTGCCCTTCAACCTGCTCAAAGGCGTGGTAGTATCGGTCATCACCTTCTTCCTGTACAAGCATATTGAACGCCTGCTGCGCATGAAATAGCACGATTCCCCTGGCTGTCGCTGCTTTTTACCCGGCCTATCCTCCCCTCCCCGGAAAGCCAGGCATATTCCCCGGCTTATCCCCATACACATGGAATTGAGTATGCGTGAGGAGGGTTCTGCTTTGGAAAACAAACTGTATGAGGATATCGCCCAGCGCACCCAGGGCGACATCTATATCGGCGTGGTGGGCCCCGTGCGCACCGGGAAATCCACATTCATCAAGCGGTTTATGGAGACCCTGGTGCTGCCCAAGATTGAAAACAGCTTTATTCGGGATCGGGCCCGGGACGAGCTGCCACAGAGCGGTTCGGGCCGGGTGGTGATGACCGCCGAACCAAAATTTGTCCCCGAAGATGCGGTAGAGATGGCCATGGAGGACGGCGGGGTGTTTTCCGTCCGGCTCATCGACTGTGTGGGATACATGGTGCCCAGCGCCCTGGGGCAGATGGACGGTGAGCAGCCCCGGATGGTCACCACCCCCTGGTTCGACCACGAGATTCCCATGACCCAGGCGGCAGAGTACGGAACCCAGAAGGTCATCACCGACCACTCCACCATCGGCATCGTGGTGACCACCGACGGCTCAGTCACCGACATTCCCCGAGAGGACTATTTGGAGGCGGAGGAGCGGGTCATCAGTGAACTGAAGGGACTGGGCAAGCCCTTTATGGTGCTGCTCAACTCCGCCCAGCCCTATGGGGAGCGGGCCCAGACCCTCCAGGCGGACATCGCCGAGCGGTACGATGTGACCTGCCTTGCCGCCAACTGCCTCACCCTGGACGAGGGGGCGGTGAGCGAGATCATCCGGGCGGTGCTCCACGAGTTCCCCCTGAAGCAGATGGACCTGTTCCTGCCCCCCTGGGTGGATGTGCTGCCCTTCGACCACCCCATCAAGAGTGGGCTGTATGCCATGATCCGGGAGGAGACAGCGGGCCTGATGCGCCTGCGGGACGCGGAGGGCGCGGTGCTGGCCATGGGCGACCGGGAGGAGGTCAGCTCCGCCGTCCTCAACCGCATGGATATGGGCAGCGGGGTGGTGACCGCCACCCTGGAGCTGCCCCGGGGGCTGTTCTACTCCACCGTGTCTGAGCGGTGCGGGCTGGAAATACGGGACGACGGCGACCTCATCGACCAGCTCACCCAGATGGCCGCCATGAAGCGCAGCTACGAGAAGGTGGAGGGGGCGCTGCGCCAGGTGGAGGCCACCGGCTACGGCATCGTCATGCCAGACCCGGAGGAGATGACCCTGGAGGAGCCGGAGATCGTCAAGCAGGGGGGACGGTACGGCGTACGGCTCAAGGCGTCCGCGCCGTCTATTCACATGATGCGGGCAGATATCCGGGCAGAGGTATCCCCCATTATGGGCACTGAGAAGCAGTCGGAGGAGATGGTGGACTATCTGCTGCGGCAGTTTGAGGGGGATACAGGGAAGATCTGGGATTCCAACATTTTCGGCCGTTCCTTCCACGAGCTGGTGGGGGAGGATTTGAACGGCAAGCTCAAGCGGATGCCCGAGGAGGCCCGGGAAAAGCTGCGGGAGACCCTCCAGAGGATCATCAACGAGGGGTCCGGGGGGCTGATCTGCATTATATTGTGAAATACGAGGGAACCTGGACCAGACCGCCCAGGTTCCCTTTTCTTAAAAGGATTGCGTTTTACGAGAAAGTGTGGTAAGCCGGGGACAGAAGACCCCGAAAGCCCCGGCCAGCCGGCCATTCCTCCCGTTACGCCCATCACCCCTCCCGAAGTGGAAATAGACAGCCCGGACGTGCCCCTGGGCGGCCTGACTGAATTAGACGGCCCTGGTGGGCAAAACGAACGATGAGATACTGGACAACGCCGGCGAAGTATTGGCCCAGTTCTTTGAAAAAACGGACGAAATTCCAGATGGAGGCTGCGCGGCGTGAGAGGCCTGCCGTTGATTGGCGCGCATAGAGCAAGGCCCCGGGGATTTCCCGGGGCCTTGTCACGTTCCAAGGGCCAGTGCCTCCAGCTGCGTCCGTTCCAGAACGGCCACCGAACGGTAGCCCAGCCCTACCAGCCCCAGGGAGGACAGCTCCCCCAGTACCCGGCTCACTGTCACCCGGGACAGGCCCACCGCCTGGCCGATGCACTCATGGGTGGCCCGGAGGGAACCATCCTCCCCCGGGGGCTGGGCCAGCAGCCACCGGGCCACCCGCTGGCGGGCGGGCAGGGAGGAGGATTCCACATGGCCGGACAGGGTCCGCACAGTCCGGGCCAGGTGCTGGAGCATGGGCAGGGCCAGCTCGGGGTGGCGCTGGAAGGCGGCGTCCAGCTGGGCCCGGCCAACGGCGAGAATCCGGCAGTCCTCCAGCGCCATGGCGGAGGTCACCCGGGGGCAGCCGTCGAAGAAGGATGCCTCCCCCATCAGATCCCCGGCCTGGTGGACGGCCAGCACCCGTTCTTCCCCCGACGGGGTGCTGATGAAACTCCGCACCGAGCCGGAGGCCAGATAGTAAAAGCAATCCGGGCGGGCGCCCTGTAAATAAACCAGCTGCCCCGCCCGGTAACGCCGGGGCGGGCGGCCTTCGGCCAGAAGGTTCCAGTTTGCCATGGATGCGCCTCCTATTCTTCCGATGAACTGTATCACAGTTTACATTGTTTCCCGGCGGCGTTTGGCATAATGAGTGCACAATATTTTTAGGAGGAATTTTTATGGGCATGACCATGACCCAGAAGATTTTGGCCCGTGCCGCGGGGCTTCCCCAGGCAGAGGCGGGCCAGCTCATCGAGGGCAGGCTGGATCTGGTGTTGGGCAACGACATCACCACCCCGGTGGCTATCACGGAGTTTAAAAAGGCGGGGCTGTCCGCCGTCTTTGACCGGGAGAAAATCGCCATTGTGCTGGATCATTCCACCCCCTGCAAGGACATCAAGTCCGCCCAGCTGTGCGCCGCCTGCCGGGGATTTGCCAGGGAGCATGCCATTACCCATTTTTACGACGTGGGGCAGATGGGCATCGAACACGCCCTGCTGCCGGAAAAGGGGCTGGCCGCCCCCGGCGAGGTCATTATCGGCGCGGACTCCCACACCTGCACCTACGGCGCGCTGGGGGCGTTTTCCACCGGCGTGGGTTCCACCGACATGGCCGCCGGGATGGCCACGGGGCTTGCCTGGTTCAAGGTGCCCTCCGCCATCAGGGTGAACCTGACGGGCAGGCTGGGCCCCTATGTCAGCGGCAAGGACGTAATCCTCCACCTCATCGGCAGGATCGGGGTGGACGGGGCGCTGTACCAGTCCCTGGAGTTCGCCGGGGAGGGGGTGGCCGCCCTGGACATGGACGACCGCTTCACTATCTGCAATATGGCCATCGAGGCCGGGGCCAAAAACGGCATCTTCCCGGTGGACGGGAAAACGCTGGATTACTTAAAGGGCCGCGTGAGCCGGGAGTTTACCGCCTTTGAGGCCGACCCGGACGCGCAGTATGCAAAGGAAATCACCATCGACCTGTCCGCTCTGCGGCCTACGGTGGCGTTCCCCCACCTGCCCTCCAACACCAAAACGGTGGACGAGGCGGCGGGCAGGCCAATCCAGCAGGTGGTCATCGGCTCGTGCACCAACGGGCGGCTGAAGGACCTGCGGGAGGCCGCGGCGGTCCTCCGGGGCCGGAAGGTGGCCGCTGGGGTGCGCTGTATCGTCATACCCGCCACCCAACAGATCTACCTGGACGCCATGGAGGAGGGGCTGTTGGCCGACTTCATCTGCGCCGGGGCGGTGGTGTCCACCCCTACCTGCGGGCCGTGCCTGGGCGGGCATATGGGGGTACTCAGCGACAACGAGTGGGCCATCTCCACCACCAATCGCAATTTTGTGGGCCGTATGGGGCCTACCAGCTCCATGATTATCCTGGCAAGCCCCGCCGTGGCGGCGGCGTCCGCCGTCACCGGCGTGGTCACCGACCCGGTTGCTTTTTCTCGAGAGAACAAGTAGGTGCCGTTTGGGCGTGTTGACCATTTTCAAACAAGCCCCAACCAAAAGGGCTTTAAACCGCTACCAGGATGGCGGTGATCCAAAGCTTTTTTCACGACAACGAAACGGAAGGTTCATTGAAAATGATATGTGAGAGGATAAATCTATGAAAATTTATAAATACGGCGATAACGTGGACACAGACGTCATCATCCCGGCCCGTTACCTCAACGCCCCGGACGAGAAATCCCTGGCTTCCCACTGCATGGAGGACATCGACGCCGCCTTTGCCTCCACTGTGGAGGCGGGGGACATTGTGGTGGGCGGCACCAATTTCGGCTGCGGCTCCAGCCGGGAGCACGCGCCCCTGGCCATCAAGGCCTGCGGGGTGAAGTGCGTCATTGCCAAGAGCTTTGCCCGCATCTTCTACCGTAACGCCATCAACATCGGCTTCCCCATTCTGGAGTGCCCGGAGGCGGTGGACGGCATCTCCCCCGGGGACACGGTGGGCGTGGATTTCCAGAGCGGGGCCATTGTCAACAAGACCACGGGTAAAACATTTCAGGCTGCGCCCTTCCCGGCGTTTGTCAACGGCATCATTGAAAACGGGGGACTTCTGAAGTCGCTGAAGGCCAGAGGGGTGGCGAAATGAGCGGGAATCCGGCGGCCAAAAGGGGATGCTGGACGCCGGGGCAGGGCCTGTCCACCAGCACTATCAAATGGATCGCCCTGTTCTTCATGACGCTGGACCACATCGCGGCCTTCGGATTCGAGATTCCCATCGTGGGGCGGTTTTACAACCCGCTGCGGCTGGCGGGCCGGATTGCCGCGCCCCTGTTCCTCTTTGCGCTGGTCCAGGGGCTGCGGCATACGTCCAGCAGGCCGAAATTCCTCCTTCGGCTGTATCTGGCGGGGATGGGGACGGAGTTGTTCGTGGCCGCCACCAACCTTCTGTTTGGGGAGATTGTGGGGTACAGCACCCCGGGAAATATCATCTTTACCTTTTTTTACGTGGCGTTGTATTCCTGGGCTGTGGAAGGGGTGGTGGAAGGGGTGGTGGAAGGGTTTCGGAAACACAATTGGCGGGGGGCGGCGCTGTCCCTCCTGTGCTGCGTTCTGCCGCTTCTGGCCCAGCCCCTGCGTCTGGCGCTATGGGAGATGCCACGTATGGGAGACGGCGTTGCGGCAATGTTCCTGACGCACAACCTCATCGACAGCTTTCTGCCCACGCTGAACAGTGTGGATTACGGCGGGGGAATGATTTTCCTCGGTGTAATGCTCTACTTTGCCAAAACGAAAGGGCGGCAGTGCGGGGTGTTCGCTGCCTTCTGCCTGGTGTGCATGGCCGGGGCTGTGGCGGGTCGGTTCTATTATCCCATCCAGGATTTTTCCTACTTTACAATGGTATTTTTCGACCCGTTCCAGTGCCGGATGGCGCTGGCCCTGCCCTTTATGCTGCTCTACAACGGACAGCGGGGGAGGGGGCCGAAATGGTTCTTCTATATCTACTATCCCGCCCATCGATATGTTATCTCTGTGGTGGAGACGGCAGTGCAGGTTCTGTCTTGACCCCGCAAATTTGAACAGAAAGGTTGAAAACCTAATGCATTATAAAATTGCCCTCATCCGGGGGGACGGCATCGGCCCGGAAATCGTCAACGAGACGGTAAAGGTCATGGACAAAATCGGTGAAAAGTTTGGACACACCTTTGAGTATGGGGACGTGCTGCTGGGGGGTTGTGCCACCGACGCAGTGGGGGTAAGTTACCCGGACGGCACGGCCGAGCTGTGCAAAAGCTGCGACGCGGTGCTGCTGGGGGCGGTGGGCGGCCCCAAATGGGGCAGCGATAAGCCCGCGGAGCAGCGCCCGGAGACCGCTCTGCTGGCCATCCGAAAGGAGCTGGGATTGTACGCTAACCTACGCCCCGCCGTCCTGATGCCCGCTCTGGCGGACGCCTGCCCGCTGAAAAAGGAGACGGCGGAGCGGGGCATCGACCTGCTGATGGTGCGGGAGCTCACCGGGGGCATCTACTTCGGCAGGCGGGATCGGTATGAGACCCCGGACAGGGGGGTGGAGTGCACCGATCTGATGGCCTACTCTGAGAAGGAGATTGAGCGCATCGGCCGCCGGGCCTTCGAGATGGCCCGCCTGCGCCGCCGTAAGGTGTCCAGCGTGGACAAGGCCAACGTGCTGGAGACCTCCCGGCTGTGGCGAGCCGTCATGCACAGGCTGGCGGAGGAATATCCCGACGTGGCCTATGAGGATGTGCTGGTAGACAACTGCGCCATGCAGCTGGTGCGGGATCCGGGGCAGTTCGATGTGGTGGTCACCGAGAACATGTTCGGCGATATCCTGTCCGACGAGGCGTCCATGATTACCGGCTCCATCGGCTTGCTGCCCTCCGCCTCTATGGGGGATGGGGCCCCGGCGCTGTACGAGCCCATCCACGGCTCCGCGCCGGACATCGCCGGCCAGGACAAGGCAAACCCCATCGCAACCATCCTGTCCGCCGCCATGATGTTCCGCTACTCCTTCCAGCTGTCTGCCGAGGCGGACGCCATTGAGGCCGCCGTGGACAAGGCGCTGGCGGAGGGCTGGCGCACCGCCGACATCGCCGGGCCAGGGGAAGCGGTGGCCGGAACCCAAAAAATGGGGCAGGCCATCCGGGACAATATCTGACGAAAAAGGGACTGGCGCAGCTGCGCCAGTCCCTTTTTGACACGTTTGAGGAGGAAGGGGTTTACAGCCGGACAAGGAAGCCGTACAGCAGATGGAGGGGGAAATACCCTAGCACAAAGCTGGCGATGTTGGCGGCGAAGGCGTACCCAACCCGCCGGGCGCGGGAGCGCTCCCGGAACAGGAAAGCATAGGCCGCGGCCTCCGCCCCCCAGATGACCAGCTCCTGGAGGACGATGGTGAGAAAGTAGTTGAGGAAGTGCCAGCCCGCTTGGGCCAGGGCCGCCCCGGTGACCAGATGCAGACCCGCCTGGGTAACTGTGTTCACCGCCAGGAACACCAGCCAGCTGCGCTTTTCCCGGAAGCCGAACAGCCAGAGGATAGCCCCTTCGATGATGAGGGTGGGGACGAGGGTGGCGGCCAGCCGGGCCAGAAAGCGCAGGGGGGTGGGGGTGGCGTCGCGGACGGTGTTGGCCTGCCAGTCGTAGACGATGTTGCTGACGAAATCCCGGGTGTAGGGGACCTCCATGGCCTGAGCCTCGTCCGCCGTGGCGGCGGCAACCCGGAAGGCCTCGGGCAGGCCGGTGTAGGAAAAACGCCACGTTCCGTCCTCCCGGGGGCGTACGTCACCGAAAACCGGGGCTCGGTTGGCCGCCCCGGTGGTATAGGCCAGCACCCAGCCGTCCCCCTCCAGGGAGCGCAGGCGGTCCAGAAGGGCCGGGTCGCACTCTGCGGTGGAATTGTAGGGACTGTCCGTGGGTTCGCCCTGGGCCAGCAGGTCCAGGTAGAGCTCCCCCTCCGGGGCGTTGACCACGGTGATGGTCACCTCCGGCTTGGGGCCGATGTCGGCGTAGGCGGAGGGGATGAGGCAGAACAGGCACAGCAGCAGGGCGGGTAACACGCGGGCAAGGGATCCGAATTTCTTTTTCATGTCAGCCTCCTTTTCCATTTGGCAAATCCTCCATGCGGGGTGCAAGAGGCCCCGCATGGAACGAGTTTACCACAGCGCAGTGTTAAAAACAATAGGAGCGGGTGGGAAATGGAGCGGAGTTTCAGGCAAATTTTACAAATTCCGTGGACAAGGCGGGGGAAGTGTGTTAAAATAAATTTCAATTACAGAGAATAAAGATGATTTTCATGAAGCACAGGCCGGAAAGGTGGGCGTGGATGGCTGCTCTGAAAGAGAAAAAGCTGTTTTTATTGGATATGGACGGAACAATCTACCTGGACCAGACCCTGTTTCCCGGAACGGCACCCTTTTTGAACGCCGTTCGGGCAAGCGGGGGGAGGTATCTGTTTCTCACCAACAACTCGTCCAAGTCGGTGGACGCGTATATCGACAAGCTGTCGGGAATGGGTGTGCCCGCTGTGCGGGAGGATTTCCTCACCTCGGTGGACGCGCTGATCGCCGATCTGAACAAGCGCTCCCCCTTCCGCAAGTGCTACGCTTTCGGCACCCGGACCTTCCGCCGCCAGCTGGAGGGGGCGGGAATTTCCGTGACAGACCATTTAGAGGACGGCGTGGACTGCCTGATCGCCGCCTTTGACACCGAGCTGACCTTCCAAAAGCTGGAGGACGCCTGCATTCTGCTGAACCGGGGGGTGGAGTTTATCGCCACCAACCCGGACTGGGTGTGCCCCACCTGGTACGGCTCTGTGCCCGACTGCGGCAGCATGTGCGAGATGCTGTTCCGGGCCACCGGGCGCAGGCCCCGGGTCATCGGCAAGCCCCAGCCCGCCATGGCCCTGCTGGCCCTGGAGCGAACGGGCTTTGACCCCGGCCAGGCGGTGATGGTGGGGGACAGGCTGTATACCGACGTGGCCAGCGGTGTCAACGCGGGCATCGACACCGCCTTTGTCCTGTCCGGCGAGGGGACGCTGGCCGACCTGGATTCGAGTGATGTGAAGCCCACCTGGGTGTTTGACGATATCGGGGCCCTCCACCGGGCCTGGGAGGGGGTGGGGGCGCCGTGACCATGCGGGAGAAGTGGGACGGCCTGCCCCTTGATATATTGACCGGCGGGGGCCTCACGATCCGGGAGGTCCGGGATGATGGCGACCTGTGGTTTGCCACGGCGGAGTGCGCCCTGGCGCCGGGGCAGGGGGAGTTTGTCAATCCGGCGGGATTTGACATCGGCAGGGCCTACCTGAACCCGGCGGACAACGTGCCCTGCGTCATCTGCCTGGAGGACGGGACGCGCATCGGGTTCATCGTATTCCGCATGTGGCTGGCCGCCGGGACGGCCTACAGCTGGGGCTACCACCTGGATCGGAACTGGCAGGGCAGGGGGTACGGCGAGCGGGCGGCCCGCTTGGCTATACGGATTTTGAAGGCGATGGGCGGCGATATGCCCATCAAGCTGTCTGCCGAGGTGGAAAACACGCGGGCCCAGCGGCTGTATGAGCGGATCGGGTTTCATAGACTGGACGAGCTGGATGGGGACGATCTGGTATTTGGCCTGTAGCGGCGGGCCCACACAGAGAAGAGGAGAGAAAACTATGAGCGAACTGAAGCTGAACAACAAACGCACCATCCTGGTGGGCCTGGCCTTTTTGTCCATCTGCTCCTTCTGGCAGATGTACGACAACCTTGTTCCCCTGATCCTGAAGGGCACGTTTGGGCTGGATGAGTCCCTCACCGGCATGATTATGGCGGCGGACAACATCCTGGCGCTGTTCCTGCTGCCCTTCTTCGGGGGACTGTCCGACCGTACCAATACAAAACTGGGCCGCCGCACCCCCTACATCCTGGCGGGCACCGCCGGGGCGGTGGTGCTGATGAACCTGCTGCCCATGCTGGACAACAGCTATTTCAAGCAGGCCGCCCCGTTCAAGCTGGTGAGCTTTGTCATTGTGTTGGGGCTGTTGCTCATCGCCATGGGCACCTACCGTTCCCCCGCCGTGGCCCTGATGCCCGATGTCACCCCCAAACCCCTGCGCTCCAAGGGTAACGCCATCATCAACCTGATGGGGGCGGTGGGCGGCGTGCTCTACCTGGGCGTCAGCGTCCTGCTCTACCCCAGGGAAAAGACCCAAGGGCTGGTCCATGTGGACTACCAGCCGCTGTTTTTCATTGTGTCCATGATTATGCTGGTAGCGGTGGCGGCGCTGCTGCTCACCATCCGGGAGCCCAGGCTGGCGGAGGAAAACCGGGAGCTGGAGAAAAAGCATCCGGAGTGGAACCTGGCCAAGGACGATGGCAGCGGCGGCGAGGTGCTGCCCGGCCCGGTGAAAAAGAGCCTCGTCTTTCTGCTGGCCTCCATCGCCCTGTGGTACGTGGGCTATAACGGCATTACCACATGGTTCTCCACCTACGTGTCCCAGGTGATGGGGGAGGGCATCGGCGGCACCAACACCTGCCTGATGGTGGCCACCGTGGGGGCCATTGTGTCCTATATCCCCATCGGCGTGGTGGCCTCCAGATTCGGGCGAAAGCGTACCATCCAGGCGGGGGTGATCCTGCTCACCGCCTGCTTTGCCGCCGGATTCTTTATGACCCGCAGCTCCCGCACCATCACCGCCCCCATGTACGTGGCCTTCGCCCTGGTGGGGCTGGCCTGGGCGGCCATTAACGTCAACTCCCTGCCCATGGTGGTGGAGATGTGCAAGGGATCCGACGTGGGCAAGTTCACCGGCTATTACTACACCGCGTCCATGACCGCCCAGGTCGTTACCCCGGTGCTGGCGGGCACGCTGATGAAGCATATCAGTTACCAGATCCTCTTCCCCTATGCCGCCTTCTTCGTGGCCATGAGCTTTGTCACCATGCTCTTTGTGATGCACGGGGACAGCCGGGCGGAGGTTAAGACCGGGCTGGACGCCTTTGAGGATATGGACGACTAAACCGGCCCCGCCGCGCCCCTGGGTGCGGGGAAAGGAGGGACCCATGAAAAAAACCGCCGTACTGCTCTACCCGCTGTTCTCCCTCCAGGAGATCGGCACGCTGACGGAACTGCTCCGGTTCTATGACAGGGAGACCGTCACCTTTTCCGCCGGCCGGGAGCCGGTGAAAAGCGAGGACGGCTTTACCATCCTGCCCGACCGGGACTTGACGGAATTTGACCGGGGGGAGTTCGACTCCCTGGTGCTGCCCGGCATCTGGGAGCCCCTGCCGGTGATGCTGGATGAGCGGATCATCCGCTTCCTGGAGCAGTTCCGGGGGGACGGAGACATTCTCATCGCGGCCATCTCCGCCGGGCCGCTGCTGCTGGGCAAGGCGGGGCTGCTGGAGGGCCGCCGCTTCACCCACGGCGTGTTCGAGGAATTCCTGGACGCGTTCCCCGTGATGCCCCGGGAAAACGCCGTGCGCACCTACCTGGTGGAGGACGGAAACCTCATCACCGCCTACGGCGGGGCCTTTCGGGAGTTCGCGGTGGCGGTGGCCCACAGGCTGGGCATCGACTGCCGCGACCAGATCTTTGACCCCATGGCGGGGAAGGAGTATACGGAGGAGGACTTTATCTTCCACCTGCCGCCGGAAATGCTGCCCGAGGCCCGGACGTATTGGGATAAATGCCTGGAGGAGGCGGCACGGCAAAACCAATAAGGAGATGCTTACATGAAAACGATCACCAAGGTGGGGCTGGGCTGCCTGGGGGCGCTGGGGGCCTGGGGGCTGCTGCTGAGGCCCCGGCAGAACCAGCCGGGCTGGGACAGGCTGGAGGGGGTGCGCTATGCCCACCGGGGCCTCCATGACCCTGCGCTGGGCGTGCCGGAGAACTCCATGGCGGCTTTCCGCCGGGCGCTGGAGCACGGCTTCGGCGCGGAGCTGGACGTCCACCTCATGGCGGACGGCGAGTTGGCGGTGGTCCATGACAGCAGCCTGAAGCGGGTGTGCGGGGCGGACGTGCACATTGAGGATCTCACCGCCGCCGATCTGGAGCGCTACCCGCTCATAGGGTCGGGGGAGACTATCCCCCTGTTCCGGGAGGTGCTGGAGCTGTTCGAGGGCAAGACGCCCCTGGTCATTGAGCTGAAGGTGGAGCGGGGGAACGCCAACGCCCTTACCGACGCGGTGATGGCGGCGCTGGAGGGCTGGAACGGGATCTTCTGCCTGGAGTCCTTCCACCCGGCGGCCCTGCTGCGGCTGAAGGAAAAATACCCCCAGGTGCTCCGGGGGCAGCTGAGCCAGAACTTTTTGAAGCCGGGGGAGGCCAATGGCCTGTCCCTGCCGGTGCGGTTTATGCTGACTAATCTGCTCACCACCGCCGCCACCCGGCCCGACTTCATCGCCTACAGCTGCAAGGACAGGAATAACGCCAGCCTTCGGATGATGAAGGCGCTGTACGGCGTCCACGAGGTGGGGTGGACCGTCCGGGACCGGGAGACCATGGACGCGCTGGACAGGGAGGGGACGGCCTCCATTTTTGAGGGGTTTGTGCCCTGAAATGAAAAACCGGCCGGCCGGAATGCGGAGCGGCCAAAGGAGCGCAGGCTGTGATTCCATTTTTGAGCGGAAACTGGGGCACCGTTCTGGTGCTGGCCGCTGTGCTGGCCGCCGCAGCGGCGGCGGCGCGGCGGATATATAAAAATAAGAAGGCGGGCAGGTCCGGCTGCGGCTGCGGGGACTGCCCGTCCAGAGGGGCCTGCCGTCTAAAAAAGTGAAGGAACCCCCAGGAGACACACTCCTGGGGGTTCTTTGCGCCTGTTCAAGCGTTTCACGTGAAACATATGTTTGTAAAATTCGCGCCAGTCTGCGCGGTGCGCCGTCTGGGCTTTTGCCCTCGCTGCGTTCCAAGCAGCCCTATGCGCCTAGGGCTTGTTTGAAAATTGTCAACACGCCCAATCGGCGGGCCTTTTTCCGTCGAGCCGCGTTGATTTGCCTTGAAATATACAAAGTATTTCTGCGGCAAATCGCCTTGCCCGGCGAAAAAATTCCTCGCCGCTGGGCATATTGCCAATTTTCAAACGGCGCCTAAGCTCACGCCTAATGTTGTCATGCTCGCTTTGGGCGCATGGCCGGGCCGCTTTCGCTACGCCTCGGGCAAAACCCGCCTGCGCGGTGCGCCGGCTGGGCTTTTGCCCTCGCTGCGTTCCAAGCGGCCCTATGCGCCTAAGCTCACGCTTCGCATTTCCAGAAAAACACACTGTAGGGGGGCAGCTCGCTGCCGCCGCCAAAGTCGTGTTCCGCGCCGGTAATCAGATCCACCGCCCGGCCGCACCCCGCGTCAAAGTGGGCCCAGTAGGGCTGGCTGTCGGCGTTCACCGCCACCAGCACCCGCTCATGTTCGCTGCGGCGCTGGAACACCGTCTGTTTATTGGTGAGCACCAGATCCTTGAAGTCGCCGAAGCAAAGCGCCTCGCTCCCCCGGTGGGCGCGGGCCATGGCGGCGATGGCATCGGTGAGCCTGTTCCACTCCGGCCCGTCGAAGCAGGGCCGCAGGGCGTCGTCCCCCTGGGACTTGTCGCCCGTGGTCCCCCACTCGCTGCCGTAGTACAGGCAGGGGATGCCGGGCATGCCGAACAAAATGCCGTACATCAAGGGCAGGTGGGCGGGATTTTGCAGGATGGAGGCGGCGCGGGTCACATCGTGGTTGTCGGCAAAGCAGAACAGGTGCTTGCCCTTGTACAGCGTCCACTGTTCCGGGCCGTACTGCCGCTTGAGAGAGTGGACGATCTCAAACAGGTTCATGGAGTTCAGCGCGGAGTACAGCCCCTTGTAGCACTCGTAGTTGGTGCAGGAGTGGAGCATCTCGCCGTTTACCCATTGGTTGTAGTCGCCGTGGAGGGTCTCGCCCACCAGGAAGAATTCGGGCTTGAGCCCGTCGCAGAAGGCGCGCAGGCGGCGCAGGAAGTCCTTGTCCAGGCAGTAGGCCACGTCCAGCCGCAGCCCGTCGATGCCGAACTCGTCCACCCAGAATTTTACACAGTCCAGCAGGTAGTCTGCCACCGCCGGGTTGCGCAGGTTGAGCTTCACCAGCTCGAAGTGGCCCTCCCAGCCCTCGTACCAGAAGCCGTCGTTGTAGTTGGAATTGCCGTCAAAGCTGATGTGGAACCAGTCCTTGTAGGGGGAGTCCCACTTCTTCTGCTGCACGTCCCGGAAGGCCCAGAAGCCCCGGCCCACGTGGTTGAACACCCCGTCCAGCACCACCCGGATTCCGTGGTCATGGAGGGTGCGGCACACCTGGGCAAAATCCCCGTTGGAGCCCAGGCGGCAGTCAATTTTGCGGTAGTCCCGGGTGTCGTAGCCGTGGCGGTCGCTCTCGAAGATAGGGGAGAGGTACAGCGCGTCCACCCCCAGCTTTTCCATGTGGCCCGCCCAGTCCGCGACCTTGCCGATACGGCTGGCCTGTACGCCGTCGTTCTCCCTGGGGGCCCCGCAGAAGCCCAGGGGGTAAATCTGATAGAATACGCTTTGCTCCGCCCACATGGGCGTCACTTCCCTTCTGAGTGTACTTCATGACGGCCAAGGCCGTGAGGCTACAGTATAGCAGAAAAGCCCGGAAAAAGCAAGCTACCCCCTTTGACAGTCTGTCCGGCCCAGTAAAGCGCGCATTTGGGGGATATCCCGCCGCTGCCGGGCGGCGACGGCGCGCAGCAGGGGCACCAGCTGGGGGGATACGTCGTATTTCAAAGCGGTGTCCGCCATGCGCGCGGCCCCCTGGCAGAGGGGGAGCATCTGGCGCAGGAATACGGAGGCCAGCCGGTTGCTTTCCGGTGAGGAGCCCATTTTGGCGTACATCTCCCGGTAGATGAGGTCCATCCGCCGCTGGTACAGGCGCAGGTCCGTCCGGGCGTTGGTGAGCTGGGCGCAGGCGGGGAGGACGTCCTCCAGCTGCTCCGCGCACAGGGCGCAGTCCTCCGCCATGCGCTGGGCCAGGCGCCGGACGGCCTTATCCTGGGTGAAGCGCAGCACGTTATTGGACATCTGGGCCGCCGCCCGGCAGTGGGGGAGCATCTGGACGGCAAAGTTGTGGGAGATGCTCTGGGTGAGGACGGCGGCGGTCATGCCCTGGATCATGCCGTCCAGGGTCTGGTAAAAACAGCATAAGTAGGTTTTGGCATCCTGGCTGAGCAGGCAGGTATTTTTCATGGATTTGCCCTCCTTTGCCCCATCCTATGAGGGGAAAGGGGGAAACGTTCAAAAAAGGCGGCGGCCCGGTGGGCCGCCGCCTGGATGCGGTTTTGCGCCTTATCCAATATCAAAGGCGTGGAGCCAGTCCGATTTCAGCAGGAACAGCAAAAACACCACCGAGCTCAGGCACCAGGTAAGCGGATAGGCCCAGGAGATGGTGGAAAACACGGGGAAAACCCGGGTAGCCAGGGTGACATAGACCACCCGGACGCAGCACCAGAAGGCCAGCATGGTGACCATGGGGACAAAGGACTTGCCGCACCCCCGCATCACCCCGGCGGCGCAGTGGGAGAAGGCCAGCAGGAAGAAGAAGGGCGCCACCACCCGGGCCTGAATGGCGCCGAACTGGATGGCCTCTGGCTCGTCCACAAAGAAGCGCAGGGCGGGCGGGGCGGTGAGGAGTAATACCAACCCGACCAGTTCCGCCAGCACCATCCCGGAGAGGATGCCGAATATGGCGCCTTTTTTTGCCCGGTCATACTGCCGCGCCCCCAGGTTTTGGCTGACAAAGGTGGGCAGAGACATGGACATGGCCGTGATGGGCAGGAACACCAGACCCTCGATTTTGGCGTAGGCCCCGTGGCCGGACATGGCGAACTCGCCGAAGGCGTTGATATTGCTCTGCACCACCAGGTTGCCGATGCTGATGACGGCGTTCTGTACGCCGGTGGGCAGGCCCTGCCGTACCACCTGGGAGAGGATGTTGGGATAGACCCGCAGCTTGCGGAAATCAAGCCGGGTATAGTCCTTCAGGCGGCACATCCGCCACAGGCACAAAAGAAAGCTGATTCCCTGGGTGAGTACAGTGGCGATGGCAGCCCCCGCCACCCCCCAGTGAAACACCGCCACGAACAGCAGGTCCAGCACCATGTTCAGCGCGGAGGAGAGGATAAGGTAGTACAGCGGGTGGAGGCTGTCCCCCAGCGAGCGCATGATGGCCATGCAGATATTGTAGAGGATGACGGTGAACACCCCGCCGAAATAGATGCGGAAATAGGTCAGCGAGTAGGGAAGCACCGACTCCGGCGTGTTCATGATGAGCAGCAGCCGGGGCACCAGCAGAAGCCCTACCACGGTGGACAGCACCGAGGCGATGACGCCGAACAGGAAGTTGGTGTGGATGGCCCGGACGACATTTTCCTCATCTTTGGCTCCGTAGTACCGGGAGATGATGACACCGCCGCCGATGGCGATTCCGTTGAAAAAGCCGATGACCAGGAAGGTGAGGCTGCCCCCGGAGCTGACGGCGGCAAAGGCCCCGTTGTCGGCGAAATTGCCCAGTACCCAGGCATCGGCCAGATTGTAGAGCTGCTGGAGCAGCTGACCCAGAAATAGGGGGAGGGCAAAGGAGAGAATGCCTCGAATGATGGAACCCTCGGTCAGAGACGGGGTTTGGGCCTCCAGCCGGCCCTTGAACAATGCCATGATTTTCATTCCTCACTTCAAGACGTGTTGTCGCGCAAATCCTAGTATAACACCAGGGATAGGGGGTGCGTCAAGAGGGAACGGCAAAAAAAGCGGAAAAATGCCTGTCCCGGTGGGCTTTCTCTATGCCTTGAATTCGGCTTTTGCGTATTTGCACCAAGGGGCAAGGATGCAGCTGCCGCACATAGCCTTCCGCGCCGTGCACACCGCCCGGCCATGGAGCACCATCCGATGGCAGAAATTGTTGGACTCCTCCGGCGGCAGGACGGCCCTGAGCTGAGTTTCCACTTTGGCCGGGTCTTTGGTACCATCGGTCAGTCCCAGCCGCCCGGTGATGCGGATGCAGTGGGTGTCCGCCACCACCACACCGGGGGTGTTGTGGATGTCGCCCAAAATAAGGTTGGCGGTTTTGCGGCCCACGCCGGGCAGGCGGAGCAGGTCCTCCATGTTGCCGGGCACCTTGCCGCCGTATTCGCTGAGCAGCATCTGGGCGCACAGGACCAGATCTTTACTCTTACCCCGGAAGAAGCCGCAGGAGTGGATGTACTGGCCTACCTCCTCAATATCCGCCTGGGCAAAGCTCTCCAGGGTGGTGAAGCGGGCAAACAGGGCGGGGGTGACCTTGTTCACCCGCTCGTCTGTGCACTGGGCGGACAGCCGCACGGCAAATAACAGCTCGTAGTCCTTCTCGTATTGCAGGGAGCACAGGGAATCAGGGTACAGTTCCTTCAGCGCCTCCACAATGGCGCATACGTCTTGCTTTGTCATGAAACTCACCTCGCCAACAGGATAGCACAAAAAACATAAAAAAGCGAGGATATTTTTTGCCTGGCAGCAGTTGTGCTTTTTGGCAAAACCATGTATAATGTCAGCGACTAAATTTTTGAAAGGCGGAGACAGATATGGTTTTGGAGTATATGGATTTTGTATCCCGGCACGATCCTGAGGTGGGCGCGGCAATTCGGGCGGAGTATCAGCGCCAGTGTGACAACATCGAACTCATCGCGTCTGAAAACATCGTGTCCGAAGCGGTGCTGGCCGCCATGGGCAGCGTGCTCACCAACAAGTATGCCGAGGGCTACCCCGGCAAGCGGTATTACGGCGGCTGCCAGTGCGTGGACATTGCGGAAAACCTGGCCATTGAGCGGGCGTGCAAGCTGTTTGGGACGAAATTCGCCAACGTCCAGCCCCACTCGGGCGCCCAGGCCAACTACGCCGTCTATATGGCCCTGTGCCAACCCGGCGACACGGTTTTGGGCATGAATCTGGATCACGGCGGGCACCTCACCCACGGCAGCCCGGTGAATTTTTCCGGCAAGTATTTCAAAATGGTGTCCTATGGCGTGAACGAAGACACCGGCGTCATCGACTATGACGAGGTGGAGCGCATTGCTAAGGAGTGCAAGCCCCGCATGATTATCGCGGGTGCGTCCGCCTACCCCCGGGTGATTGATTTTGCGCGCTTCCGCGCCATTGCCGACGAGGTGGGGGCTTACCTGTGGGTGGATATGGCCCACATCGCGGGCCTTGTGGCGGCGGGGTT
This sequence comes from uncultured Oscillospiraceae bacterium, assembly GCA_910588105.1. GTDB lineage: Bacteria > Bacillota > Clostridia > Oscillospirales > Oscillospiraceae > Enterenecus. Next base: position 40,847 of record CAJUQD010000020.1, read on the forward strand.
GCACCCGTCCCCCGTGCCCTACGCCCACGTAGTGTCCACCACCACCCACAAGACTCTCCGGGGTCCCCGGGGCGGCCTGCTGCTCACCAATGACGAGGAGCTGGCCAAGAAGCTGAACTCCGCCATCTTCCCCGGTTCCCAGGGCGGCCCGCTGATGCACGTCATCGCTGCCAAGGCGGTAGCCTTGGGAGAGGCGCTGACCCCGGAGTTCAAGACCTACCAGGGACAGATCGTGAAAAACTCCGCCGCCCTGGCCGAGGGGCTGGTCAAGCGGGGGATGAAGCTGGTGTCCGGCGGCACGGACAACCATCTTTCCCTCATTGACCTGCGGGACATGGATGACCTCACTGGCAAGGAGCTGGAGCGCCGCCTGGACGAGGTGCGCATCACCGCCAACAAGAACAAGGTGCCCGGCGACCCCCGCTCCCCGTTCCAGACCAGCGGCCTGCGGGTGGGCAGCCCTGCCGTCACCAGCCGCGGCTTTGTGGAGGCGGACATGGACAAGGTGGCGGAGTATATCATGCTGGCCGCCACAAACTATGAGGCCAAAGCGGAGTATATCCGGGCCGGTGTGGCGGAACTGACGGCGAAGCATCCTATTTACTAAGCGGTCTTAAAGGGAAACCGCGATGACTTTTGAGCGGATTACTGAGCAGAACCGGGCCATGGTCAATGAATTCGTAGAGCAGTATTGGTTTACCACGACTACGATCGTGCGCGGAAAAAAATTGACATGACGAAAGCAGATGCTTTTTCTGACGGAGGAAGGGAGCATTCTAGGCCTGCTGACCTATATGCTTTATGGTGATTTGCTGGAAATTGTCTCTTTGAACAGCTTAATGTGGACGCGATGGGGTTTTACCAGAGGCGGGGGCTTTGATATGGCGCGGCTTTTCCGCAACGCCATGGAGCGCTCCAGGCAATTGAAGCCGGAGATCCCTTTGATTGGGGAGTATGGAATTGCGTTGCGTCATGAAATCGAAGGCATTCCGAATCCGAAAAGGGCCCCAGGCGGAATATTCCGCCTGGGGCTTTTTTCAGCAAACGACCTGCCGGCCGTTGATAAATACCATCTTTACGGTGGTGTCGCTCACCATGGGATCGCCGTCGGTGATTACCAGGTCAGCGTCCTTTCCAACTTCCAGGGAACCCACCCGGTCAGCGACACCCAGGTGCCTGGCGGGATTGATGGTAATGGCCTGGAGGGCGGCAAAGGGATCCATCCCGGCCTTGACCGCTAGGCCAGCGCACAGGGAAAGGTACTGCTGGGGGATTACGGAGGAATCGGTGATGATGCTGACCTGGCAGCCCGCGCGGGCCAGCACACCGGGGGTGTCAAAGCTCTTGTTTGCCAGCTCCAGCTTGCTGGCATGGGTGAGGGTGGGACCTACCGCCACAGGGCAGCCGGATCGGGCGACCACATCCGGGATCAGGTGCCCCTCGGTGCAGTGCTCCAGGGTGAGCTTGACACCGAACTCCCGGGCGATTCGGATAGCGGTGCAGATGTCGTCCGCCCGGTGGGCATGGGCCTTCAGGGGAATATCACCCCGGAGTACAGGGAGGAGCGCCTCCATTTTCAGGTCAAATTTGGGCCGCTTTTGGATGTCATCCCCGGCGGCCTCCTTGCGCTCCATGTAGTCCCGGGCGGCGAACAGGGTTTCGCGCAGCTTGGCGGCAGTGGACATACGGGCGGAATTTCCCTTGTCTTTGTAGCACCGCTTCGGATTTTCGCCGAAGGCACACTTCATGGCCACAGGATCCCGGAGAATCATGTCATCCACACAGCTGCCGTAGGTTTTCACGGCAAAAAAGGTGCCGCCCAATACGTTTGCACTGCCCGGCCCCACGCCCACCGTGGTGACGCCGCCCCGCCGGGCCATCTCAATAGAGCGGTCCTGGGGGTTGAAGCTGTCTACGCCCCGAAGCTGGGGGGAGATGATGTTCCCCATCTCGTTGTAGTCAATGCTGTCGTAGCCCATGCCGTAGCCGTCCAGGGCGAGATGGCTGTGGGCATCCACAAAGCCGGGGTAAATCCGTAGTCCGGCGGCATCTACCACCTTCTCGCCAGGGGCGGGGGAGATGCCGGGAGCGATGGCTTTGATTTTCCCATGTTCCAGGGAGATGTCCTCTTGGACAGGTTCCGCCCGGACGGCGGTGTACAGGGTCGCGTTTTTGATGAGCATGGCAGTGCCTCCTTAATTATGTATGTGAAGAGATTATACACCCAATAGGAGAAAAAGAAAAGCCCTGCTTGCGGCAAACGGGGTGTTGTGGTAAAATGTCAGCAATCGCCTGTGTTGATAAGAGGGAGGGGAAGGCATATGTACCAGCCGTTGGCAGATCGGATTCGCCCGCAGAGCCTGGATGAGGTGTTGGGACAGGGACACATTTTGGGCAGTGACGGCCTGCTCCGCCGGGTAATAGACAGTGGGAAAATCCCCAATATGGTGTTCTATGGCCCTTCCGGCACAGGAAAAACGACTGTGGCCAACATCATTGCCCAGCGCTCAGGCCGCACCTTGCGGCGGCTTAACGCCACCACTGCCTCCCTGGCCGACATTCGGGAGGTGATGGACCAGGTGGGTACGTTGCTGGCGCCCAACGGTGTGCTGCTTTATCTGGACGAGATCCAATACTTTAATAAAAAGCAGCAGCAGTCCCTGCTGGAGTTCATTGAGAACGGGAAAATTACACTGATCGCATCCACAACCGAGAACCCATACTTTACAATTTTCAATGCGATCCTGTCTCGCTCTACGGTTTTTGAATTCAAGATGCTGACGGCAGATGATATTTTGCCGGCTGTGGATAGGGGAATCGCGTTACAGGCAAAAGAATTTGGAGTGGAGGCTGTCTGTCAGAATAGGGTGCGGGAACACCTTGCCGCTTCCTGCGGGGGGGACGTACGCAAGGCCCTCAACGCAGTGGAGCTGCTCATGACTGCCAGCAGAATCCGGGACGGGGTGCTTACCATCACTCTGGCGGACGCAAAACTGGTGGCCCAGCGCTCTGCCATGCGGTATGACCGGGACGGGGACGATCACTTTGATATCGCCTCCGCGCTGATGAAGTCCATGCGGGGATCCGACCCGGATGGGGCCCTTCACTATCTGGCCCGTTTGTTGGAAGCAGGGGACATGCTCACAGCCATCCGGCGAATCCTGTGCTCCGCCAGTGAAGATATTGGCATGGCCTATCCCCAGGCGGCTTCCATCGTGAAATCCTGTGTGGACAGCGCCCTCCAGCTGGGGCTGCCCGAGGCCCGGCTGCCCTTGGCCCAGGCAGTGATTCTGCTGGCGACGGCGCCCAAATCCAACAGTGTGCTCAACGCCATTGATGCCGCCTTATCCGACGTACGGGAAGGACGGACGGGGAATTATCCCCGGCATTTGCAAAATGTCCACGCCGACGGTGCGGGATTTGAGCGGGAACAGGGATACCTCTATCCCCACAGCTATCCGGGCCACTGGGTGGAGCAGCAGCATCTGCCCGACGCCATCAAAGATCATGTGTACTATGAATATGGCCCAAACAGGACGGAACAGGCGGCCAAGGCGTATTGGGATAAAATAAAGGGCGGGGAGTCCGATAAGGGAGGCGCGTGATATGCCGATGGATATCCGGGTCGGTGATGTTTTGGAATTAAAAAAAACCCATCCCTGCGGCAGTAAGGAGTGGAAGGCGCTCCGGGTAGGGATGGATTTTAAGCTCAAATGCCTGGGCTGTGGCCATGAGGTCATGATTCCTCGGGTTAAGGCAGAGAAATCCATCAAAAAAGTGAAGCGGGAGGAGTCAGCGCAATGAACCAGTATTGGAGCAGGCGCATCCGGGAGGCCGTACCCTATACCCCTGGAGAGCAGCCCAAGAATCGTAAGTTTATCAAGCTGAATACCAACGAATGCCCCTATCCGCCCTCTCCCAGGGCTGCCGAGGCCATCCGAGGGGCGGCGGGGGGGGGGCTGCGGCTCTATCCAGACCCGGAGTGCCTGGATCTGCGGACTGCCATTGCCTGCCGGGAGGGGTTGGACGTGAGCCAGGTGTTCTGCGGCAACGGCTCTGATGAAATCTTGGCCTTTGCTTTCCAGGCGTTTTTTGACCCTGACCGGGAGGTAGTCTTCCCCAGCATTACCTATAGCTTTTACCCCGTGTACGCCAATTTCTTTGGACTGAAGTACCGGGAAGTTCCTATGAATCCGAATTTTTCTGTTCCAGATGACCTTCTGTGTGGTGAAAACGGCGGGGTGGTACTGGCAAACCCTAACGCCCCTACGGGGATCGCCGTGGGACTGGGTGTGGTGGAACGGGTGCTTGCCGCCAACCCGAATGTGGTGGTCATCGTGGACGAGGCGTATATCGACTTTGGCGCGGACAGCGCCATAGGGCTTATCGGCCGTTACCCTAACTTGCTGGTGGTACAGACCAGCTCCAAATCCCGGGCGCTGGCAGGGCTCCGGGTGGGCTGGGCCATGGGCAGCCCCGGACTGATCGACGGCCTGCGCTGTGTGCGGGATTCTATCAACTCATATACAGTGGACAGGCTGGCCCAGGCGGGGGCAGCGGCGGCTGTGAGAGACGAAGATTACTTTCAGGCTATTCGCCGCCGGGTGATAAAAACCAGAGAGAAGGCAGAGGAAGCACTAAAGGAAATTGGCTTTACAGTGATTCCGTCCCAAACAAATTTTCTGTTTTGCAGTCATCCGGGCCGCAGTGGAAAGGCGCTGTTGGACGGCCTGCGGGAACGGGGGATTTTGGTGCGTTGGTGGAACCGGCCGGATATCCGGGATTGGCTTCGCATCAGCATCGGCACCGATGAAGAGATGGACGCGCTGATACAGGCGCTTTGTGAAATGGTTTCATGAAAGCGGGGTCCGCCGGGCAAGACCGGCGGACCATTTTTTTATCCTTTGGACTTGCTTCGGCTTTTTTTGATGCCGTACAAGACTATAATTTTGGATAGACCAACAGAGAGGAGGCCCGCCCGGTGACGGTTGTGTACATAGACCTGCTGTTTTTGCTGAACCTGATCGCCAACTATTTGCTTCTGCTGGCGGCGGGCCGCATGGCGGGGGCGGTGCTGATCCGCTGGCGGATTGGGCTTGGGGCGGCGGCGGGGGCGCTGTATGCAGCGCTTATCTTTTTGCCCGGCCTGGATTGGCTGGCCGCATGGCCGTGCAAGCTGGCTGCGGGTGTGCTGCTGGCCCTTGTGGCTTACGGCGGAGAGCGGAATTTTTTGCGGATAACGGTGCTGTTTTTTGGTGCGTCTGCCGCCCTGGCAGGGGCAGTGCTGGGATTTGAGCTGCTGGGCAGCGCATCGCTGACGTTGGAGTATGGGGTACTCTATACGCCGGTTGACATTCGGTTGCTGCTGCTGTCCTTTACCGTGTGTTATTTTGTGCTCTCCCTGTTTTTCCGCCGGGTGGGGCAGCATGGGGGAAAGCTGACAAGTTTGAAAATCACTTTGGGGGAGCAGACGGTGGATGTGACCGCCCTGCGGGACACGGGCCACACTGTAACCGATCCTGCGGACAACCGCCCGGTGGTGGTGGCATACTGCCGGTCCCTGGCCGGAGCCCTGCCCGAGTGGGCCGACCCCACCGACCCCATTCGGTCAGTGGAGCGCTGCCATGCCGCTGGTTCCCGGCAGGCCAGGTTAATCCCCTACCGGGCGGTGGGGGTGGAATGCGGAATGCTGCTGGCCCTGCGCTCCAGGCAGGTGACGGTGGATGGGAAGGAAATGGGAAGGCTGCTGGTGGCGCTGTCCCCCACGCCACTGGATGATGGCAGAGGGTATCAGGCATTGATTGGAGGAGTTTAGCATGCTTTTAAACGATACATATCTGCGGTTGTGCCGCCTGTTTGCCCGGCTTGGCATCCCGCTTTACGGTTCAATCCATTACATCGGCGGCAGTGACACCCTGCCCGCTCCCTTGACGCGGGAGGAAGAGGGGAGGCTTCTGGAGGAATTGGAGGATGAGGACACCCGCCTGCCAGCCCGCTCCCGGCTGATTGAGCACAACCTGCGGCTGGTGGTATACATTGCCCGGCGGTTTGAGAACACCGGGGTGGGTATTGAGGACCTGATTTCTATCGGAACCATCGGACTTATCAAAGCGGTGGAGACCTATAAGCCCGCAAAAAATATCAAGCTGGCCACCTATGCCTCCCGGTGCATCGAGAACGAAATCCTCATGCATTTGCGGAAAAACGCCAACCGGCGGGGGGAGATATCCCTAGATGAGCCGCTGAACACAGACTGGGACGGCAATGAACTGCTGCTCTCCGATGTGCTGGGCACTGAGGGGGACAGCATTGAAAAGCCGCTGGAAGACGACGTAGACCGGGATCTGCTCTTTACGGCCATCACAAAGCTGTCGGAGCGGGAGCGCACCATCATCACTCTGCGTTTCGGCCTGGATGGCCGTCGGGAACGAACCCAGAAGGAGGTGGCTGACCAGCTGGGCATCAGCCAATCCTACATATCCCGGCTGGAAAAGCGGATCATTGACCGTTTAAAGAAGGAAATCCTTCGGATGATTTGAGTGGCCGGCGGACGATGGAAAACTTGTCCGAAACAGAAAATTTAAGTAGCGAATCTAGGCTCTTTTTGCATACTTTTTCTTTCAAGAAAAAGTATGGGAAAAATTCCATCGAAAGCCGTCTGACGATAAAAAATATAGCCTGCTCTGCAACAGTATGAATGAGCGCCCATCGGAAATACTGACTTTGAATCAATTCCGAGCGAGGTGTTCACGGTGCAGGGAAAGGTGGAGATCTGCGGGGTCAATACGGCCAAGCTGAAAGTGCTGAAGAGTGAGGAGAGCATGGAGCTGCTGCGCCGGGCCAGGGCGGGGGATATGGGGGCCCGGGAGGAACTTATCTCCGGCAACTTGCGGCTGGTGCTGTCTGTGATCCAAAAGTTTGCCGGCAGGGGGGAGAATGTGGACGACCTGTTTCAAGTGGGCTGCATTGGTCTCATCAAGGCTATTGACAACTTCAATATTGAGATGGATGTACGTTTTTCAACCTACGGCGTGCCAATGATTGTAGGGGAAATCCGACGCTACCTCCGGGACAACAGCGCCATCCGGGTATCCAGGTCGGTGCGGGACACAGCTTACCGGGTGCTTCAGGCAAAGGAAAAGTATATGGCGGAGCACCAGAGGGAGCCTACGGTGGATGAAATTGCTAAAATGCTGGAGCTGCGCCGGGAGGATGTGGTGATGGCTTTGGATGCAGTGGTAGACCCGGTGTCCCTGTTTGAGCCGGTATACTCCGATGGCGGGGACACGGTGTGCGTTATGGATCAGGTAAAGGATAAAAAGAACACCGATGAGGCGTGGCTGGAGCATATCGCGTTGGGGGACGCGATCAGCAAACTGGATGAGCGGGAGCGGCGGATCCTGGCCCTGCGTTTTTTTCAGGGGAAAACCCAGATGGAGGTATCCGCCGAGGTGGGCATATCCCAGGCTCAGGTATCCCGGTTGGAGAAAAACGCGCTGAACCGAATACGGAAGGAGCTGTAAAGGAATACTACAAATAGGGAGGACAACCTTCTACCGGCACCTCGGCTGCAAGAACAGCAAAGAGGAGCTGCTGATATTCAAGCTCAATTACGAGTGGGGGCGCTATGCTGATTTGCACCAGGACGATGTGGAGAAAGATACGGGTTTCGCGCTGACTTGCTTCAGCTATGAAAACCGGCGGCTGTTCTCCCTGTTTTAAAACAATGGACTGATCGTGGTTATCATGCGCGCTTGTGAATTGCTGGTGTCCGGCGGGGAGACCTGGGACAAAAATTTTTCCTATTTGATGTCTTTCTTTAATCTATGGCTATTTTGGTGTCATCTACCAGTGGATCAAGTACGGCTTTGATGAAACGCCGGAGCAGATGCAAAAGCATATCATTGATACCTTTTCGGCCGGTTTGCCCCAAAACAACACATAAAACCAGGCTGGCAGGGTCATCCCTGTCAGCCTGGTTTTATGCGTAGCCCTAGCTGGCGCTGGCGTTGCCATCGGCAGGACAGGCAATATCACCGCCACCCTGCCCATAGGCGAGGACATGGACGAAAACAACTGCCTCACCGTCACTGTGACGGACAACAAGAAACTGCCCCAGGAGGGCCTGACCGTGATTGTAAAAGGCGATTTGGGCCAGAGCGCCCAGGGCCAGACAGACGAGGACGGCCAGCTTGCGCTGCTTGTACGACGGCTTTTTTCTTTTGCTGTCGTGCGGAAGTTACAAAATATATTGATTTAGAAGGCTCATCGGTAGAATGAGTGGGTGGTAAAAACTGAACAAGCCCTTGGCAACACA
>CAJUQD010000021.1 GCA_910588105.1 uncultured Oscillospiraceae bacterium
CTATACATGCGGATACCTCCACCTCAGTTTGGTCCAGGTTTTCGTCCGCACCCCCTTTTGGTGCAAAATGGCCGCGGGTGTGATATAATAGCCGAAATTGACGCTCGCCCCGGGCGAGCCCACCGAAAGGAGCGAACCCCTATGTCAAAGCCTGTCACCTTTGCCATCTGCGGCTGCGGGGCCCGGGGGCTGGAGGCCTACGCCCCCTACCAGCTCACCCACCCGGAGGAAATGAAAGTCGTCGCCGGGGCGGACGTGCGCCCCGAGCGGCTGGAGCTGCTGCAAAAGCGCTTCGGCGTGCCCGCCGGGATGTGCTTCCCCTCCGACGAGGCGCTGCTGGCCCAGCCAAAGCTGGCCGACGTGATGATCGTGTCCACCCAGGACCGGCAGCACGTCTCCGCCGCCTTGAAGGCCCTGGACAAGGGCTACCACATCCTGCTGGAAAAGCCCATCTCCCCCGACCTGGGGCAGTGCCGCGCCCTCCAGGAAAAGGCCAGGGAGACTGGGCGGGCGGTGGTGGTGTGCCACGTGCTGCGCTACACCAAATTTTACGCCGTCCTGGAGGACCTGCTCCGCCGGGGGGAGATCGGCAAAATCGAGACCATTGACGCCATCGAGCACGTGGCCTACTGGCACCAGGCCCACAGCTTCGTGCGGGGCAACTGGCGCAATTCCAGCGAGACCAGCCCCATGATCCTGCAAAAGAGCTGCCACGACATGGACATACTGCGCTGGCTGGCCGGGGCGCCCTGCCTCAAGGTACAGAGCTTCGGCTCCCTGGACTACTTCAAGGCGGAAAACGCCCCCCAAGGGGCGGCCCCGCGCTGCCTGGACGGCTGCGCCTGCAAGGACGCGTGCCCCTACGACGCGGAGAAGATCTACGTCACCGACCCCCGCACCGGCATTCGGGGCCGGGGCAAGGGCTGGCCCTGCGCCGTGCTGGCCAGCGAACCGGACGAGGACAAAATCTACGCCGCCCTGCGCACGGGACCCTACGGCCGGTGCGTGTTCCACTGCGACAACAACGTGGTGGACCACCAGACGGTGAACCTGGAGTTCGAGGGCAATATCCACGCCACCTTCACCATGACCGCCTTCACCCAGGACTGCCGCCGCACCATCAAGGTCACCGGCACCCTGGGGGAAATCGAGGGGGATATGGCCAAAAACGCCCTCACCCTGCGCCGGTTCGGAAGGCCGGAGGAGACCTTCGACCTGAATGAGGAGGGCGGGCAGTTCTCCGGCCACGGCGGCGGCGACTTCGGGCTGATGGCCAGCTTTTGCAGACTTATCGCCCGGGGGGGCGGCGCGGGGCTCACCGGGGTGGACGCCTCGGTGGAGAGCCACGTGATGGCCCTGGCCGCCGAGGCGTCCCGGCTGGACGGCGGGCGGACCATCGCCCTGGCCGGCTTTTAAGGAAAGGGGCGCAGGGCCCGATGAAGCTCATCGTCCGCTCTATGGGCCGCTACAAGGGGGCGGTGGCCCTGTGCATGTTCGTCAAGCTGCTGGCCACCCTCAGCGAGCTGATGCTGCCCTAATATTCTGGAACATATCATCGACAGCGTGGCCCCCGGGGCAGCCTGCCCCAGGCGGTTTTCTGGGGGCTTTTGATGTTCGCCGCCGCCCTGGCGTGCCGCCAGCTCAACGTGGCGGCCAACCGCCGGGAGGGGTGCGCAACGCCCACAACGTAAGCTACGACATCCGCCAGGAGGTGTTTCAAAAAACCGTCAACCTGTCCGGGGCCCAGTTCGACTCCTTCGGCCTGCCCTCCCTCATCAGCCGCTTGACCAGCGACAGCTATAACGTCCAGTCCGCCGTCCAGCAGCTCCATACCCTGTGCGTCCGGGCCCCCATGCTGCTTGCCGGCGGGGTGGCCGTCACCCTGGTGATGGACGCCTCCCTGGCCCTGGTGCTGGCGGCCATGCTGCCGGTGCTGCTGCTGGTGGTGCTGACGGTGTCCGCCAAGGGCCTGCCCATGTACCGCCAGGTGCAGCAGAAACTGGACGGGGTGGTCCGCGTCATGCGGGAAAACATCACCGGCATCCGGGTAGTGAAGGCCCTGTCCAAAACAGAGTATGAAAAGCGCCGCTTCGCCCGAGCCAACGACGCTATGGCGGACAGCGGCATCGCCGCGGGCACCGTTATGGCCATCCCCTCCCCCTTCATGCAGCTGTGCCTCAACGGGGGGCTCACCCTGGTGGTGTTCATCGGCGCGGGGCGGGTGGACGGCGGCACCCTGGAACCGGGGGTGATTTTGGCCTTCCTCACCTATTTTAACATGATCGCCATGGGGGTAATGGGCCTGTCCCGCATCTTCATGACCATGAGCCGGGCCATGGCCAGCGCCGACCGCATCGACCAGGTGCTCCAGACCCGGCCAGGCCAGCAGGTCCTCCCCCCCGGCCAGGCCAGAACCCCCGCCGGGCCGGGCTTTCTCCGCTTCGAACACGTGGGCTTCAGCTACGGCGAGGGGGACGGCTCCACCGCCGGCTTTGCCGGGGAGGAGCGGAAAAAGGCCCTTTGCGGCGTCAGCTTCTCCCTGGAGCGGGGGAGAGCCTGGGCATCATCGGCCCCACCGGCTGTGGCAAGTCCACCATCGCGTCCCTGCTCATGCGGTTCTACGACCCGGACGACGGATTCATCTATGTGGACGGCACCGAAAACCGGGCCTACGCCATGGGCTCCCTGCGCCGGGGATACGCCATGGTCCTCCAGGACACCTGGGTGTTCCGGGGCACCATCTTCGACAACATCGCCTACGGCAAGGAGGACGCGATGATGGACGAAGTAGCGGCCACCGCCAAGGCCGCCCGCATCCACAATACCATCATGCGCCTGCCCCAGGGCTACCACACCGTCATCACCGAGGACGGCGGCAACATCTCCAAGGGGCAGAAGCAGCTGCTCACCATCGCCCGGGCCATGCTGTACGGCACCAATATGCTTATTCTCGACGAGGCCACCTCCAATGTGGACACCAATACCGAGCGCCAGGTGCAAAAGGCCATCCGCTCGCTGATGGCAGGCAAGACCTGCTTTGTCATCGCCCACCGGCTGTCCACCATCCAGAACGCCGACCATATCCTGGTGGTGGGCCACGGGGACGTGGTGGAGCAGGCCACCCACCAATCCCTTATGCTGCAAAAGGGGGTTTACTACCAGCTGTACACCAGCCAGTTTGGATAGGGCGCGGGCCGGAAGGCCCGTCCTTCAGGGGGCTGTGCCAACCGCCCCGGCGCGGGTTCTGCCCGCCGGGACATTGGCGCGGCCCCTGTTTTTTCTTTTTGCAGTTGACAAGTGTAGTCCTTTATGCTATAGTAGGCTTACAACAGTAAACCAACCGCGGCGGGCATCCGCCCGCCGGAAAAAGGAGGCGGAACCATGGAAGAAAAACGCGGCCCCCTCTCCCCCAGCGAGTGGCGGGTGATGGAGTGCCTGTGGGCCGGGCCCAAGACTTTGATGGAGCTGGTGCGGGCCCTGCGCGGCAGCGCAGGCTGGGCCAAGAGCACCGTCACTACCATGGTGCGGCGTATGGAGGAAAAGGGCCTGGTGGGCTATGAGACGAAGGGGCGGGCCAAGGTGTTCCGGGCGCTGCTGACCCGGGAGGACGCCGCCGCCGCGGAGACCGACTCCCTGCTGGAGCGGGCCTTCCACGGCAGCGTGGGGCTGCTGGTCAGCTCGCTGGCCGACCGCAGCTCCCTGACCCGCGCGGACATCGACGAGCTGTACGCCATTTTGGACCGGGCGGAGGAGGACGCAAAATGAAGGCTGTTTTGATTACATCGTCCATCCTTATCCTGGCGGTGGCCGCCCTGCGGCCCCTGCTGCGGGGGCGGATCGACCCCCGGATCCAGTACGCTTTGTGGCTCGCCGTCGCCCTGCGGCTGCTCCTGCCGGTGAACCTGTTCACCAGCGCCTACAGCGCCCTGGCCCTGCTGGACCGTGCGGAGCGGCCCGCCCAGGTGGCCCGGGCCATCGGGCAGGCCAGCGTCCCCGTGCCCGCCATGTCCTATGAGAACGCCTATATCCTGGCCCTTGAGGAGTACCAGCAGACCCAGCCCCTCACCACCAGCTTCACCGACCTGGACCGGGTGGAGGCCCGCGCCCGGGAGCTGGCGGGGCGCAGCCCTACCCTGGGCGAGCTGGCGGAGCAATACGCCCGGCCCGTGTGGCTGGGGGGCGCGGCCCTCATGGCCGGGTGGTTTGTGCTGGTGAACGCCCGGCTGGGGCGCAGGCTGCGGGGCGCGAAGCGGCTGGACGGGGTAGACTGCCTTCTGCCGGTGTACGTGTCGGACGCGCTGCCCTCGCCCTGCCTGCGCGGGGCGGCGCGGCCCAAAATCTACGTCACCCCCGCCGCCCTGGAGTCCCCGGGCCGGCTGCGCCACGTGCTGGCCCATGAGCTGGCCCACCGCCGCCATCTCGACCACTGGTGGGCCCTGCTGCGGTGCGCGCTGCTGTGCGTGTACTGGTTCGACCCGCTGGTGTGGTGGGCGGCGGCGCTGTCAAGGCAGGACTGCGAGCTGGCCTGCGACGCGGGGGCCATCCGCGCCCTGGGGGAGGGGGAACGCATCCCCTACGGCCGCACCCTGGTGGGCATGATCGCCGCCGGGCGCACCTCCCTACTCCAGTCCGCCACCACCATGACCGGCGGCAAACGGAGGGTGCGGGAGCGGGTGCGCCTCATCGCCCACAGGCCCAGGACCGCAATCGCCCTGGCGCTGGCGGCGGCGCTGATTTTGGGGCTGGCGGCGGGGTGCGCCTTCGCGGGCGCGCCGGAGGAGTCCCCCGCGCCGGAGGGGGCAAAGACCCTGGATAACCTCCAGGAGCGGCTGCTGGACGTGCCCGAGGAGCTGCGCTCCTCTGTCGAGGCCAGCGCGTCGGAGACCAAGGAGGCGCTCAACGACATCGCCCTGGCCAGCTACTGGTTCAACGTCCCGGCGGAGTGGGCGCAGGAGTTCGAGCCTTGGCTGCTGAGCGTATACCAGCTTTCCCAGGAGGGCCTCGGCCAAACCGCCGGCAGCTCCGCCATGGGCCATGAGCCCCAGCCCTTTGCCACAGACGGCAGCCACTATTATGCGCTGAGCTGGAGCATTGCCATAGAATACGCTCCCGAGGACAAAGAACAGTTCAACGCCGCCTTCGAGGCCATCCGGGACTTTGCCACGCGGGAAGTGCTGGAGACCGAGGGCGTGGAGCCCTACACGCCGGAGCCGGAGGGCGGGCAGGCCAGTCCCTCCCCCGCACCCGCAGCGCAGGGCATCCAGGACACAGTGGACCGCCTGCTGGCCGCGCCACGCCTGGAGCTCTCCCTGGCCCCCGCGGGGACCAGCCGGGTCTACGCCTATTCCGTTGACAACCATCCCCAGTCCGGCCAGCCCGCCGCCCATTACCTCGCGAACATGGTCGGCGATTTCACCTGGGAGGACGCGCCCTACTCCACCTCGGAGGGGGCCGACGCCCTGCGCCTGGAGGCCTCGGACGGCTCCGCCTCCCTGTTCCTGTCGGAAGGGTCCTATCTGGTGCTGGACGGGGACGGAAACTGCTGGAAAGCCACCTACAGGAGCGACAACTACCTGTTCCCCGGCCGCGGCGAAAGCGTCACCCCCTACGACTACCTGCGCAGGCTGGTGTTTGACAGCGCGGAGCTGTACGCCCTGCGTTCCACCGCCGTCCCCGACCGGGGGCAGAGCCACGAGGACGTGGTGCGGGAGTGGGCGGAGGGCTGGGAGGGCGCCAAGACCAAAACCGCCCCCGGAAGCCCGTACGCCTGCACCTATGTGCGGATTGAGAACGTAAGGGCCGATATGCCGGAATTCGAGGACGGGCCCGACTTTACCGCCCAGGAGGCGCTGGAATCCTTCTGTGAGAACCGGAACCTGGACGCGGAGGAGTTCGGCAGAACCTGGTTCGGCTTCCGCTACGACACCGTGTTCGTCCCCGTGGACCAGAGCGAGGACGGCTGGCTCTGGGCGGGCAATACCCGGTATTACGAGGGCGGCGACGCCCCGGAAGGCGCTCTGATTTACAGCCACGTGGGCTATATCTGGCGCACCGACGAGGGCTGGACGTGCACCGGCGTGGGCACCGGCTGGTAAAGCAAACAAACGCGGCCCCTCCCGTGCGGGAGGGGCCGCGTTTTCCTTGTCACAAAATCATCAGCCCCACGCGGTAGGCCAGGAAGGTGACGATCCACGCCACCGCCACCTGGAACGCCGCCACAAAGGCCGTCCACCCCCAGCTGCCCGACTCCTTGTGGATGGTGGCCAGGGTGGCCGCGCAGGGGACGTAGAGCAGACAGAACACCATCAGGCAGAAGGCGTTGAGGGGGCCGAAGCCGATGCCGGAGAGCACCTGGGCAAACTGGGCCATCCCCGCGGGGGAGTTGGCGTTGACCACCCCGAAGAGCACCGCGCAGCTGGACACCACCACCTCCTTGGCGGATATGCCCGCGATGAGGGCCACGGCGATCTGCCAGAAGCCCAGGCCGATGGGGGCGAAGAAGGGGACCAGCCACCGCCCGATGACGGCCCCGAAGCCGCCGGACATGTCCGCAGCATACCCCTGGGGGCCAAAGTTCAGCAGCAGCCAGATGAGCAGCGTGGCCAGAAAGATGGTCGACCCCGCCTTGCCCAGATAGTCCTTCACCTTGTCCCATACGTAGATGGCCACCGTGCGGGCGTCGGGCATTTTGTACTCGGGCAGCTCAATGAGCAGGTAGTTCACCTCCCGCTTTCGGTCCAGCAGGTGCAGGGACACCGACACCAGCATGGCCACCACAATGCCGATGAGGTACATGGAGTAGGCCGCCAGCATGGCGTAGCTCCCGAAGAACATCTCGGAGAAAAGGATGTAGATGGTGAGCCTCGCGTTGCAGCTCATAAACGGGGTGACCAGCATCACCTTGTAGCGGTCCCGCTTGCTCTCCAGGGCGCGGGAGGCCATCAGCGCCGGCACCGTGCACCCGAAGCCCAGCAGCATGGGGATAAACGCCTTGCCGGACAGTCCCAGGCGGCTCATCACCCCCTCCATCACGTATGCCACCCGGGCCATATAGCCGCTGTCCTCCAAAAAGGCCAGGGCCAGGAACAGGATGAAAATATTGGGCAGGAAGGTGACGATGGTGCCCACGCCGCCGATCACACCGTCGATGACCAGGGACTGGACGATATCCGCCACCCCCATGGCAGACATGCCCCGCCCGGCCAGCAGGGACAACGCGTCGATGGTGTGCTCAAAATAGCCCTTGATCCAGTCGCCCACGGTAAAGGTGAGGAAAAAGACCAGGGCCATGATGCCCAGGAAGATGGGGATGCCCCACACCCGGTGGGTAAGGGCGCCGTCCAGCTTTTCCGTCAGCCGGTCCTGGCGCTGCTTGTGGAGGAGTACCTCCTCCACGATCTCGTCGATGAAGGCGTACTTCTCGTTGATGATCCGGGACTCGTAGTCCTTTTCCCCCAGGCCGGGCAGCTCCAGGGGGTACTGCCCGGTCACCTCCTTGTCCCCCTCCAGCAGCTTCAAGGCGTGCCAGCGGGGGTTGGCAACGCCGGGGTGCTTCTCCTCCAGGGCGGGGATGATGCGGTCGATCTGGTCCTCGATCTCGTCGGAGTACACCATGGCGTACTCCTGGTGGTGGTCGTGGGCGTGGCTGCCCACGTGCCGGTGCTGGTGGACCAGCCTGTCCGGGCCGGTGCGGCCCCTGTGGTGGGCGGCGGCGTGGAGCAGGGCGTCCAGCCCCGTCCTGCGCCGGGCGGACACGGGGATCACCGGCGCCCCCAGCATCTCGGGCAGGCGGTGGAGGTCGATCTCCATCCCCCGCTTCTCCACCACATCCATCATGTTCAGCGCCACCACCACCGGCTTGCCCAGCTCCAGCAGCTGGAGGGTGAGGTACAAGCTGCGCTCCAGCACCGAGGCGTCTATCACGTTGATGATGACGTCCACCTCGTCGCTCAAAATAAACTGCCGGGAGACAATCTCCTCCATGGTGTAGGAGGTGAGGCTGTACGCCCCGGGCAGGTCCACCACCCGGATATTCAGGTCATGCCGCCGGATGGCCCCCTCCACCTTCTCCACCGTCACCCCTGGCCAGTTGGCCACCTTCAGGTTGGCCCCGGTGTAGGCGTTGAACAGGGTGGTCTTGCCGCAGTTGGGGTTGCCGATGAAGCCGATGGTCATATCCTCTTTTTGGTTCATGCCGCCCCACCTGCCCCGCTCACCGTAATATTTTTTGTGATCTGCTCCCCCAGGGCAAAGCGGCTGCCCCGCAGCTTGACGATCAAAATCCCACGGCCCTTGCGGTTCACCACCGACACCCGGGCCCGGCGGGTCATGCCCAGCGCCTCCAGCCGACGCTGGACCTGGAAGGGCAGGTCCATATGCTCCACCACGCAGCTTTGGCCCACCCCGATATCCTTCAGAAGCATTCCTTCCGCCTCCCTTTCCCCTTGCGACGGCCATAGTTTACCATTGCTAACCGCTCTTGTCAAGTGGGGGCGGCCAGCTTTTTTGCGCGGAAAACCGCCCGTCCTGCCGGGGACGGCGCTGCGCCCGGCAAATTCGTGAAATGCGCAGCGGTATCTGGCGGTTTTGCCCATAGATGTTTTCCCCTCCCGCTGGTATAATCATATCCAGCGCAAAAGGAGGAACCTGCATATGGTACACCTGCTTCTGGCCGTCATCTACCTCTCCTTCATCAGCCTGGGCCTGCCCGATTCCCTGCTGGGCTCGGCCTGGCCGGTGATGCACGCCGACCTGGGCGTGCCCACCTCCTGGGCCGGGGCGGTCGCCGTCATCATCTCCATGGGCACGGTGGTGTCCAGCCTGCAAAGCGACCGGCTCACCAAAAGGCTGGGCGCCGGGCGGGTCACCGCCGCCAGCGTGGGGCTGACCGCCGCCGCCCTGTTCGGCTTCTCCGCCAGCGGGTCCTTCTGGGGGCTGTGCCTGTGGGCAATCCCCTACGGCCTGGGGGCGGGCAGCGTGGACGCGGCGCTGAACAACTACGTGGCCCTGCACTACGCCAGCCGCCACATGAGCTGGCTGCACTGCATGTGGGGGCTGGGGGCGGCCGTGGGGCCCTATGTCATGGGGCTGGCCCTGTCCTCCGGGGCCGGGTGGCACATGGGCTACCGCTGCATCTCCCTGCTCCAGGTCGCCCTCACCGCCGTCCTTGTGGTCAGCCTGCCCCTGTGGCGGGTCCGCGGGGGCGCGGGCGGCGGGGAGGGCAGCGCCGCCCCCCTCACCCTCCCCCAGATTTTCCGCATCCCCGGGGCCAGGGAGGTCATGGTCACCTTTTTCTGCTACTGCGCCCTGGAGCAGACCGCCATCCTGTGGGGCAGCAGCTACCTGCATCTTCACCGGGGCGTCCCGGCGGAGGCGGCGGCGGGCTACGCGGGGCTGTTCTTCCTCGGCATCACCGCGGGCCGGGCGCTGAGCGGCTTCCTCACCATGAAGCTCAGCGACCCCCAGATGATCCGGCTGGGCCAGGGCGTCATCGCCCTGGGCGTACTCATCCTGCTGCTGCCCCTGCGCATTTACGCCACCCTGGCGGGGCTGGCGCTGGTGGGGCTGGGGTGCGCCCCCATCTACCCCTGCGTCATCCACTCCACCCCCGACCACTTCGGCGCGGACAAATCCCAGGCGGTCATCGGCGTGCAGATGGCCAGCGCCTATGTGGGCACCTGCCTGATGCCCCCCCTGTTCGGGCTGGTCTCCGACCACCTCAGCCCCGCGCTCTTCCCCCTCTACCTGCTGGCCATCCTGGCCGTCATGGCCTTCTCCCACGAGGCGCTGCTGCGCCGCGCCGGGGGCTGAGGCCCATGTTCGAAAAAAGCCCGGGACGCGGTGTGTATCCACCGCGTCCCGGGCTTTTTTGGCCCGTTCAGGCCAGCTTTTCAAAGAAACCGTCGATTTTCTTTTTGATCTCCTCCGGCTTCAAGTATTTGAGCAGATACCCCATCGGCTTCAGGGCGAGCAGCTTGCGCACCACGTCCGGGTCCCCCCGTCCGGTGAGGAACACCACGGGAAGGTCCGCGAACGCCGGGTCCGAGCGGAGCATTTCCAGGGTCTGCCGCCCGTCGCATACCGGCATCTCGTAGTCCAGCAGCACCATGTCCGGCCGGTCCAGGGTGATGGTGCGGATGGCGGCCACCCCCGACTCGGCCAGCGACACCTCGTAGTCCTTCTCCAGCAGCCTCCTCATGGCCTCGCGCATGGTCAGCGAGTCGTCCACCACCAGCACCCGCCGCTTCCCGGAGGACTCCTCCCGGCGCGCCAGGTAGTCCTGGATTTCGGTCATGGCGTTCTCCGCCTGGATGGGGGTGCCCACCCCGCTCTCCAGCAGGTGGGGCGCAATGACGCAGTAGGCGAAGTACCCCGCGCCGCTGGTGTTGAACAGCAGGCTCACCTGGGGCTTTTCCCGCTCGAACACCTTGCGGAACTGCTCGTAGGACAGCAGGTTCTCCTCCCTCAGCTCCTGCCCGCCAAAGGCGGGCACCAGCTCCATCACCCGGCCCACAAACTGCCGTGCCGTATACCGGGCGGCGTTGATGAGCATGGAGTCCAGCTTGTTGGTCTGAAGGCCCAGCACCTTGCCCACGGTATTGAGCAGCAGCTTCTCCTCGAAGACCATAATGACCTCCTGCCGCTTCTCGTCCCCCTTGGCGCCGTAGACCAGGCGGTAGTACACCCCCTTGCCGAACTTCTCCCCGCCGTAGGCGCTGCTGATGGCCTGGGATTCCAGCTGGAACATGTCGAACACCAGCTGGACGATCACCTTTTTCAGCGCCTCCATCTCCTCCTCCGGCAGCAGGTCCCGCCACTGGCTGCTGCGCCCGCCGGTGATGGCCTGGTCCTCCGTCAGCGTGTGGCCGATGAGCCACCCCGCGCACACGCCCAGGAAATGGTTCACCGAATCCGGGTTGTAATCCGTCTCCTCCAGCTCCTGCTCCAGCACGGGCAGCGTATTCTCCCGGAATTCCTTGTGGATATGCCGGTGCGTCTCCAGCCCCTCGTAGCCGATGGAGGCCATATAGGCCTCCTCGTCCTCAAAATGCTTCGTGGTGTGGCTCTTGAAGTATTTCACGCCCTCCTGGCACGCCCAGCGGCTTTTCTCCTCCCCGTACTCAAAAAGCCGGTTGATGATTTTGAAAAGCCGCTGGTGTTCCTTGTCGATGGCCTCCACGCCGATGTTGAAACTGTCCTGCCAGACTAGCTGACTGTCCATATAGACCCCTCCCCGCTTGATCCCTTCAAGCACATTGTTCGCTAAATTTTCCATTGCAGCCCTTATCCAAGCCATACTGCGCATGTCTTGTACATTGTACCACAGCCGCCGCCCCGCGTCTACTCCAAAAAAGGGCTGAAGCGGAAAAGGGCCCGCGTCCCACGCCGCCCTCTCCCAGCCTTGACAAACGTCCCGCAGTAGTATAGAATGGGGATATGTACGTATTCCGCCCCAAAAAGCCGGGCGAAATACTGCAAAATGAACAAGAAAAAGGTGAGGAAGATGAAGCAAGCACCCTGGAAAAAGGTCATTTCCCTGCTGACCGTGCTGGCCCTGTGCCTGTCCCTGACGGTTCTCCCGGCCCTGGCCGCGGAGCCCACGGCGGACACCCCCTTCGTCAACGTCTCTGAAGACGGCGGCGAAAATTACATCAGCCTGTGCGACTCCCGCACGTTTAAGGCGTCCATCCCGGTGGACATGACGGAGGCGGAGGCCAAGGCCATCGCCGACAGCGTGGTCTGGTCTCTGGTCTATGACGAGGAGTCTGACTACATTGACACCGACCTGTATCCCAGCCACACCAACGGCGGCCCGCTGACGGAGTGGAAGAACCGGGATGGGGAGAGCCCCCTCTTCAAAGACATCAAGACCGAGGTGTCCACCCAGAACGGTAAGGTCTGCCTGGTGCTGACCTTTGCCAACAACTATTATTACGACCAGTATCACGATTTGCCCAGCAACCTGCGCAGCTATCAGACCAACGGCGGTCTCTACCTTGATCTGTGCGGCTGGTTCGATCTGGTTGTGACCAAGGCTGACAGCACCGAACTGGGCCGTCTGGACAGCGCCGTGAAGATCACCCCCTACGATGACTTCCACACCATGCGGGAGATCTACGCCAGCATGGACGAACTGGTGGACTACGCCAAGAAGAACACCGACCTCTACGTGGCGAAGGGGAGCATGGGCAAGAGCCAGGGCGACAATGGCCTGGACAAGCTGGATATGCCCTACCTCATCATCGCCAAGAGCAAGGAGGCCGTGGACAACTGGAAGTCCATCAAGGCCGAGGCGGAGAGCGACCCCACCGCCCTGATTGAGAAGATTGAGGACGGCTCCCTGGGCAATTATCAGGTTCCCGTGCTCTATTCCAACATCCACTCTAACGAGGTGGCCGCGCCTGACGGCGTGCTGAACTTCGCTTGGCTGCTGGTGAATACTGCGGCCAGCAAGGAGGGCACCGTTGACTACAAAAACCTCACCGGCTTTACCAAGGAAGGCGAGGCCAAGCTTGCCGAGCAGCTGGGCCCCAAGGGCGTTGAAGGCAGCATCGCCGTCCCGGACCTGGTGAAGGACACCGCCACCTATCTGGGCTTCCTTAAGGGCCAGGTGGTGAACGGCGAGACTGGGGACGGCACAGCCAAGGACGGCCCTGTCTCCTACTATGATGTCTCCGTCAACGTGAATCTGGAAAAGTACTATGATGTGGAGACCGTCACGGTGGACGTGGATGAGCTGCTGGACGACGTGTTCTTCCTCATCGTCCCCGAGGAGAACGTGGAGGGCCGCACCTATCTGACCCGCACCTCCTCCGGCGGCTTCGACCTGAACCGCGACAACTCCTTCCAGACCCAGGCCGAGACCCAGAACATGACCGCCTTTATCGCCCAGTGGAACCCCGTGTGCTTCACCGAGTTCCACGGCCAGCACCGCGAGTTCCAGGTGGAGCCCTGCGATCCCCCCCACGAGCCCAACTTTGAGTACGACCTGCTGGCCGAGCACCTGATGGCTGGCGGCGAAGCCTTGGGCATTGCCGCGGTGGCAAACAATGCGTTCTTTAACAGCTACTCCACCCCCCAGCGTGACTTGCTGACTTACACAGGCAATAAGAACGCTGACGGCACCGACCAGGTGCAGTGGCTGGATCCCTGGGACGATATGTCCACCAGCTACACCCCCCAGTATTCCATGCTCCACGGCACCGTGGCCTACACGGTGGAGCTGCCCAGCCATAACGATGACTCGGTGGCCTTGGTGGTGTATGGTCAGCTGGGCCAATCCAAGTACGTAGCCGACAACAAGGATTCTTTCCTGCTCAGCCAGACCAAGATTTTCGAGCGCGGCGTCACCAACGCCAACTCCAACGCCTATGAGCTGGTGGGCCAGTGGTTCTGCGACCAGTACGACGTGGAGGGCGGCGAGGCCGCGACCTTCCGCCCC
Organism: uncultured Oscillospiraceae bacterium; assembly: GCA_910588105.1. GTDB lineage: Bacteria > Bacillota > Clostridia > Oscillospirales > Oscillospiraceae > Enterenecus. Next base: position 13,442 of record CAJUQD010000021.1, read on the forward strand.
GAGTACGACGGCGAGGGCCAGAACGGCAACTTCTATCCCGAGTGCTACATCATCCCCCTGGACGGCGCCCACCAGAAGAACCTGGACGCCGCCAACCAGATGCTCACCTACCTCACCCGCAACGGCGTGAAGGTGATGTTCGCCGACAAGGCCTTCACCTACGCCGGCACCGAGTACCCCGCCGGCACCGCCGTGGTGTCCATGTACCAGGCCAAGCGCAGCGTGGCCAACGGCGTGCTGTATGACGGCACCGTCATCACCGGCTGGCCCGTGCTCTACTCCGAGGGCATCACCGCCTTCAACAAGACCCGCGGCTTCGACATGGCCACCTGCGCCGAGCCCGCCGCCTACGAGACCATCGCCGCCGCCTGCACCGAAAAGGCCAAGTGGACCGTGGCCTCCGACAAGGTGGACACCGACCAGGTGATCCTGAAGAACACCTCCGAGGCCGCCATCATGGCCGTCAACGAGCTGCTCAAGGCCGGCAAGGACGTGGGTCTCATCATCAGCGGCGACTATGTGGGCAGCTTCCTTGTCTCCAAGGCGGACTACGCGCGCGTGTCCGGCAAGCACCTGCTCACCGCCGCCCCTGTGGACGGCAGCGCCCCCGAGGCCCGCAGCCTGGACCACGCCCCCGTCGTCTACATCGCGGGCAAGGGCGGCGACAACGCCTCCGGCTTCGTGAAGGCCTCCCTGGTGTCCGGCTCCTACGCCTACAACTACGACCGCCAGTCCCTGCGCACCATGGGCTTTGAGACCACCGACGACCCCGCCAAGGCCGACCTGATTATTGGCGCGGCCGCCCTGGATGACGCCGCCCTGGCCGCCGTCAAAGCGGGCACCCCCTACATTGGCTACGGCTCCTCCACCGTCCGTTCCGCCGCCAAGCTCTTTGCCGAGGGCGCGCTGGTGCGGGAGGTTGCCAGCGGCAACGCCATGGACGCGCTGGGCTACGTGACCTATCCCTCCAAGAGCCTGATTACCGCCAGCTACGTGTCCGAGGGCGACTACATCATGTACGGCTACGGCGCGGGCTACTTCACCGCCATCCCCGACGCCGCCCAGGTGCTGGTGCGCATGGACGGCTCCAAGGAGCTGCTGGAGGGCTTCCTCCCCGCCGGCGATGGTCTGAATACCTTCAAGGACAACTCCATCCAGGCCATTTCCTATCGCGAGAACGGCATGAACGTGGTGCTCTTCGCCAATACCCTGACCAACAAGGTGCACCAGCGCGACGAGTTCACCTTCGTGGCCAACGCCGCTTTCTGCGCCGTGAGCCACGACTTCAAGGATGTGCGCTATAACGCCTGGTACGCGGGCACTGTGGACGCCGTTGTGGACGCCGGCCTGATGGGCGGCACCGCCCCCGATGCCTTCAATCCCGACGGCGCCGTCTCCCGCGAGATGGTGGCCACCACCCTGTACCGCATCGCCGGCTCCCCCGAGGTGAAGGGCGATGAGCTGGACGCCTTCACCGACGCGGCCGACATCCACGACTGGGCCCGCGACGCCATGCTGTGGGCCGTCCAGGAGAAGGTGCTGGAGGGCGGAAACGGCGCCCTGCGGCCCCGCGACACCGCCACCCGCCAGGAGCTGGCCGCCATCTTCTACCGCAACGCCGGTTCCCAAAAGGCAGAGGGCGACAACCTGAAGGACTTCGCCGATGTGGACACCATCGCCGACTGGGCCAAGGACGCCGCCAACTGGTGTGCCGCCAACGGCATCATCAAGGGCATTGAGAACGTCGACGTCCACGGCAGCCTCAGCTTCTCCCCCAAGACCACCGCCGTCCGCGCCCAGCTGGCCGCCATGCTGCTGCGGGTCCAGGACGCGCAGTGATCTTCCCCTGACCGTTCCGTTCATTGTCCGAAGCACAGCGGCGCCCCGCCAGATCCGGCGAGGCGCCGCCCTTTTTTTCCGGGACCACATCCACCTCCGAAAAAGTGTCCAAAAGGGCTTGCACCGGGTAACAAACAGTGGTACATTATTTCATAGGCAGCCCCAACCCAACGAGGAGGCGAATCCGCCATGAAAGAACAATGCCCTTCCCCAGCCCCCAGCGCCGCCCCAAGCCAGTGCTACGTCAACCGGGAGCTGTCCTGGCTCCAGTTCAACCGCCGGGTGCTGGAGGAGGCGGAGGACCCTGCCAATCCCCTGTGCGAACGGCTGAATTTCGCCTCCATCTTCCAGAGCAACCTGGACGAGTTCTATATGGTCCGGATGGGTATGCTCATGGACACCCTCCACCTGGAGAGCCGGGACGACAAAACCGGGCTGACCAGCGCCCAGCAGGCCGCCGCCGTGCTGGACCAGACCCGGGAATACCTGGCCGGCCGGGACCGGGTGTGCAGGGAGCTGCTGCGGGAGCTGGCGGGCCAGGGGGTGGAGCTGTGCCGGTTCCACAGCCTCCAGGACAAGACCCAGTCCTTTTTGGAAAAATACTTTACCTCCAACGTGCTGCCCCTGCTCTCCCCCCAGATCATCGGGCGCAAGCAGCCCTTCCCCTTCCTGCGCAACAAGCAGATTTACGCCGTGGCCATCCTGAAGACCAAGGGCGGCGGCGAGCGCATGGGCATCGTCCCCTGCGGCGAGGGCGTCCTGCGCCGCCTGGTCCCCCTCCCCGGCGAGGGCGGGCGGTTTGTGCTGGTAGAGGAGCTGATCGCCGGATTCCTCCCCAAGATTTTCACCCATTATAAGGTGGAGGGCACCGTGCTTATCCGGCTGGTGCGCAGCGCCGACATCCACATGGACGACGCCTCGTCGGAGATGGGCGGGATGCTGGCGGAGGAATACCGCAAGAGCATGGAGAAGATGGTCCGCCGCCGCAAGCGCCTCCAGCCCGTGCGGCTGGACTACCAGGGCAAGCTCACCGACTCCGTGCGGGACAGCCTGTGCTCCTGCCTGGGGCTGTCCAAAAAGCACCTGTTTTCCAGCGGCGTCCCCCTGGATCTCGCCTTCATGGGGGCGCTGCGGGATATGCTCCGGGATAAGACGGAGCTGTTCTACCCCCGCCGGGTGCCCCAGAACTCCCCCAACGTGGATCCCCTGGTCCCCATGGTAGAGCAGATCCGCCGCCGCGACCTGATGCTCTCCTATCCCTATGAGAGCGTGCGGCCCCTGCTGCGCCTCCTCCAGGAGGCGGGCCAGGACCCGGACGTGGTGTCCATCAAGATGACCCTCTACCGGGTGGCCCACAACAGCAAAATCGTGGAGGCCCTGGTGGACGCCGCCGAAAACGGCAAAGAGGTGGTGGCCCTGGTGGAGCTGCGGGCCCGGTTCGACGAGGAAAACAACATCGGCTGGTCCCGGGTGCTGGAACAGGCCGGGTGCCGGGTGATCTACGGCCTGGACGGGCTGAAGGTCCACTCCAAGCTGCTGCTCATCACCCGGATGCACCAGGGCCAGGTGGAGTATATCACCCAGGTGGGCACGGGAAACTATAACGAGGACACCGTGCGGCTGTACACCGACTTCGCCCTTATGACCGCCGACGCGGAAATCGGCGCGGAGGCCGCCGGGGTGTTCAACGCCCTGTCCATGGGCGAGGTGGTGGAGGACAGCGGGCAGCTGCTGGTGGCCCCCGCCTGCCTGAAAACCAAAATCACCGCCCTCATCGACGGGGAAATTGAGCGGGCCAGGGCGGGAAGCCCCGCCTACCTGGGCTTCAAGCTCAACGGGCTCACCGATAAGCAGCTCATCGACAAGCTCATTGAGGCGTCCCAGGCCGGGGTGAAAATCGACCTGGTGGTGCGGGGCATCTGCTGCCTCATCGGAGGCGTGCCCGGCCTGACGGAACATATCCGGGTGGTGAGCATCGTGGGGCGCTATCTGGAGCACGCCCGCATCTATCTCTTCGGCACGGGAGAACGCAGGGAGGTCTACATCTCCTCCGCCGACTTCATGACCCGCAACACCACCCGCCGGGTGGAGGTGGCCGCCCCCGTCCATGACCCGGACCTGCGCGCCCATCTGGAGCAGGTGTTCCAGGACCAGCTCCGGGACACCGCCAAGGGCCGGGTGCAGCAGCCGGACGGCACCTATATCCGGGCCCAGGGGGAGCTGTTCAACTCCCAGGAGTGGTTCTGCGACCAGGCCTATTGCGGCGCGTGGGCACGGCCCGCCCTCCAAAAGCCGGCCCCCGCCCCGCAGGGCGCGGCAAAACCGGAAAAGCGGCCCGCCGCCGCACCCAAGCGCCCCGCGGCCAGGCCCCTGCCCGCCAAGGAACCCCCCGTCCCCCAAAAACGGCCCGCCGTCAAGGTCCAGGTCCGGCCCGCCGGCCTGCTGGGCCGCCTCTTCCGGCGGGGCTGAGCGCACCCCATGTCACCAAGGCCGGGAACGGCTTAAAATACAATATGGTTTGAAAGGGAGCGACACATCATGAAACGGATCGGAATGCTCACCAGCGGCGGCGACTGCCAGGCCCTCAACGCCACCATGCGCGGCGTGGCCAAGGGCCTCTACAACATCTACGGCAACGGCGTGGAGATCATCGGCTTCATCGACGGCTACAAGGGCCTGATGTACGAGGACTACAAAAAGCTCACCCCCATCGACTTCACCGGCCTGCTCACCCGGGGCGGCACCTTCCTGGGCTCCAGCCGCCAGCCCTTCAAGCTGATGCGCACCCCCGACGAAAACGGCCTGGACAAGGTGGAGGCCATGAAATACACCTACCGCCGCCTGCGGCTGGACTGCCTGGTGGTGCTGGGGGGCAACGGCAGCCAAAAGACCGCCAACCTGCTCAGCGAGGAGGGGCTGAACGTCATCGGCCTGCCCAAGACCATCGACAACGACCTTTGGGGCACCGACACTACCTTCGGCTTCCAGTCCGCCATCGGCATCGCCACCGACGTGATCGACTGCATCCACACCACCGCCGCCTCCCACAACCGGGTCTTTATGGTGGAAGTCATGGGCCATAAGGCGGGCTGGCTGACGCTGAACGCGGGCATGGCCGGCGGCGCGGATATCATCCTCATCCCCGAGATACCCTACAGCATCGACTCGGTGGTGGCCAAGATCGACCACCGGGCCAACGCGGGCCACGGCTTCACCATCCTGGCGGTGGCTGAGGGCGCCATGTCCAAAAAAGAGGCTGCCATGTCCAAAAAGGAATACAAGCAGCATATGGCCGAACTCCTGGAGCAGTATCCCTCCGTGTCCTACGCCATCGCGGACAAGATCCTGAAAAAGACCGGCCGCGAGGTGCGGGTCACCGTCCCCGGCCACATGCAGCGCGGCGGCACACCATGTGCCTATGACCGGGTGCTGTCCTCCCGGCTGGGGGCCACGGCGGCGCTGATGATTTCCAAGGGCGAGTTCGGCAGCATGGTGGCCATCCATGACCATGTGATCACCTCCGTCCCCCTGAATGAGGTGGCGGGCAAGCTCAAGACCATCGACCCCAGTTCCGACATCATCACCGAGGCCCGCCTGCTGGGCATCAGCTTCGGCGACGACTGAGGGGGGCGGTATATTCCCCCCGCCATCCGGGCACCCTATTCCTGACAACCGTGCGACGCACAAGTTAGGAGGAACCTCTATGGCAAATTTCCGTATCTGCCGCCGCTGCGGCAACCTGGCCGAGCTCATCTGCGATGGCGGCGTCCCCATGTCCTGCTGCGGGCAGGAGATGGAAGCCCTGCGCCCCAACACCACCGAGGCCAGCGGAGAAAAGCACCTCCCCGTGGTGTCCGCCCAGGACAGCCAAGTGCGGGTGAACGTGGGCAGCGCCAGCCATCCCATGACCCCCGAGCACCTGATTGAGTGGGTCTATCTCCAGACCCGCCGGGGCGCCCAGCGCAAGCGGCTTACCCCCACCGACCCGCCGGAGGTGTCCTTCCGCCTGGAGGATGACCAGGCGGAGGCGGTATACGCGTACTGCAACCTCCACGGGCTTTGGAAGACGGAGCTGTGACCGACCGTTCCATATCTTCACAGTCGCCGGACATGGGCACAGCCCTTGAAATCAGAACCCCCCAGGCAGCCGCTGTAAGCGTGGCTGCCTGGGGGCTTTTCCATGCTCCGGCTTTGTCCCGCCGCGCGCGGCAGGGGCGGTCACGGAGGCGCCCCCTCTTCCAGCCGGGCGGCCAGCGCCGTGATGATCTCCGCCGTACGCAGCTCCACCCCCTGGGTGGACAGGTGGTTGTCGGTGCCGTAGAGGTACGTGCCGCTCACCAGGGAGGCTTCCATGTCCCCCAGTACGGGCACGCACAGGTTTTCCCGGAGCCAGGCGTCCAGCTCCCTCCGGGCCTGGTGGGTGCTGTCCTCCGACACCGCCAGCCGGTTCCGGGGGGCATAGGTGAAATACACCTGTACCCCCTTGTCCAAAAACCGCCGGTATTCCCCGTTCAGCGGGTCGAGGAAGGCGCTTTTGGGAAAAGCGCGTACCGTGTAATCCACCGGCAGGCCGTACACGGGGGCCTCGTCCGGGGCGTTGGGGCGGTAGCGGATATAGTCGCCGTACCTGTTGTAGCTGGGCGTGTCCGCCGGGTTCCCCTCCTCGTCGAAGTCCGCCGGGGACAGGGCATAGCTCCGGGGCTCCATCCCCTCCCGGCTGTCCAGGTAGGCGGCAAAGGCGGTGAACACCTGGCCGTATTCCCGCAGGTCCAGCAGGGAAACCATGTCGTAGTTGGCCTCCATCAGGTTGAAGAAGGGGGCGTCCAGGCTGGCGCTGGTGCAGAACTGGCGCTGGGCGGCGTCAAACTCCGGGGAGTGGACCAGCACGTCCCCCTCCCCCATGCAGGTCAAAATCAGCTCCAGCTGGGGCAGGGCGTTGGTGTAGGCGAACACCCCCATATTCACCACGTCATAGCCTGGGAACGCGGCGTCAATTTGTTTGCTGTCGTAGCCGAACCGGGCGGAGGAGCCGGAAAAGAGCACGATCTTCCTCCTGTTCTCCAGCGAGAGAAGCCGGTCAAATTTATCGGCGAACGAGGCATAGTAGCTGCCGCTGTACACCGGGGGCAGGGCGGCGTTGACGCGGAGGGTGCGCAGGTTTTCACAGTTGGAAAAGGAGTAGTCGCTGACGGTGCGCAGGCTGTCGAACAGGGTCAGCTCCCGCAGGGCGCAGCGGTCAAAGGCGCCGTTTTCCAGCGTCCGCAGGGTGTCCGGGAGGATGACCGCCTCACAGTTCGCCCCGGCGAACGCCCCCGCCCGGACGCACCGCACCGGCAGTCCCCCCAGCTCCCCGGGAACCACCAGGGTCACCTCCGCCCCGGTATAACCGGTGACCGCCGCTCCGTCCCCAAAGGGCTCCCAGCGAAACAGCGCGGGGGCTGTCCAGCGAACCCACTGGGCGTACAGCACCAGCCCCTGCGCCGGTTCCGCCCGGCTGCCCAGCCCCACCGCCGTGCCCGAGCCGTCCGGCGCGGTGTTCCAGCCGGTAAGCGTATATCCGGGGCGCTGGAACAGATCCGTCCCAACGCAGGTATTGAGCCGCAGGTGGGAGGGGGTGACGGGCACATCCACCGGCCGGGCCGGATCGCCCCCATCCAGCCGCGTACCGCCGTTGGCGTGGCAGGAAAGGGCCGTGCCGCTGCGCTCCACCTCCAGCCGCACCGCCGTGGAGTAGCGCACCTCCGGCAGCACCAGGGTCATGCCGCCCCCCGGCTCCCGCACAATGGCGCAGCCCTGGTAGTCCGCCCCGGAAACGGTGTAGCCGTCCTCCGGCCGGATGGAAAAGCGCAGCTCCCCGCCGGGAGCGGTCTGCGCGGTGTAACTCCGGGCGGTGAAGCCCTCCCCCTCCTCCAGCACCACCCGGCAGGGGATGGGTTCCCCGGGTCCCTGCCCGGCTTCACACCCGGCCAGGCAGAAAAGGAGGGCCACCAGAACAAAAAGCGCCGCTTTTTTCACGCCTTTCCCCTCCTTTTCCAAGTATACGCCGGAAGCCCGCCCCCTTTGGGGGCGGGCGTTCCCGCGCCGGTTCCAATTACTCCTTCACCGTGTCGAAGAAAGCGGCGATTATGCCGGCGACGGCGGCGGCGAGGCAGGCGGCAATGCCCACGATGGCGCTGGTCAGGTCGGCCATGTTCTGGGCGTTGTTCTCAAAGGTCATGATGGCGGCTATGCCGTTGACCCGGGCGCCCGCCAGGGTGATGGCAGCGGCCATCAGCAGCACCGGGGGCAGCACGGCCAGCACGTCGCTCCACAGCGCATGGCCCTTCCGGGTCGCCACAAGGTAGACCACCTGGCACAGGATGGCCGCGATGGCGCAGCCCATCACCACGGGGTTAACCCCCAGGTTGACGAAGTAGTTGGTGCGGCAGTTCAGGAAGTAGGCCGCGGCCCCTACCGCCGCCGCGGCGGCGGACAGGACGGTCATAAAGAATCCGGCGGATTTTTTCATTGTCGTTCCCTCCTATCTCAGTGCTTTTTCTTGGCGGACAGCACGTACATGGCGGCGCAGCCCACGGTGAGCACGCCGAAGCCGACCTGCAACCCGGTGAGCAGGTTGTCGTACCAGGTGCGCACAGACACCAGCCGGGAGTTGGAGGACAGGCCGTCCAGAGCGTTGGAGTTGGCCAGGGCGTAGTTCTGCCAGGTCATGGCCTGCTTCAGCGCGGCCATCAGCTTGGCGTCCTTGCCCACGGCGTCCAGCGTCCAGTAGCTGTACTTCTCGCTGACGGCGGCCATGGTGTTCTCGCCGGTGTTGCAGCTCATGGTGACGCCGTTGAGCACGGCCTCCTTCAGGGTAACGTAGTTGGCGTCCATGATGAAGTCCTCGGAGATCAGGCCCTTGAAGCCCCACTCGCCCCGTAGGATGTCCATCATCAGCCCCTCGTGGGCGTTGGAGGCGGTGATGCCCACCCTGTTAAAGGCGGTCATCACGGCCAGGGCCCCGTTTTCCACGATGGCCTGGGTGCCCCGCAGCTCGTTCTCCCGGGCCTGCTGCTCGGTCATGAAGGTGGCCACGCCGGTGCGGTTGATCTCACTGTCGTTGAAGGCCAGATGCTTGGGGGCGATGAGGCAGCCGTACTTCAGGCCGCCCTGCACGAAGTCATTGCCCTGTCCGGCGGTGAGCACCGCGTCCTCGGAGTAGTACTCGTGGTTGCGGGCGTTGTAGGGCACCCGGTGCAGGTTGGTGCCGCAGCCCCAATAGATGGTCAGGTTGGCCCACAGCGAGTAGTTGCCGCACAGCTCGCCGTACTCCCGGGCCAACTCCTTGCTGAAGGTCTGGCCGATGACGGTCTCGTTGACCATGGTGCCGAAGCGGTACTCCCGGTTGGGGTCGTCCTCCGCCACGGCGCAGGGGTCGCCGTTGGAGGCGTCGGAGCTGGCGTACTGGCCCAGGGGGTAGGAGTAGATGCCGTTGGGCCCATCGTTCTGGATGGCCTCGGGGGACATGATGGAGGGGATTGCCTTTGTGGAGGTGCCGCCAAAGCCTGTGCGGATCATGCACTCCTCCAGGGTGATCTGATCCATCAGCTGCTCCCAGCGGGGGTCGTCCAGGTCGGCGACGCCCTTGAGGTCGGCCAGGGTCAGGCCGTTTTTCGCGCCGAAGGTGACAGAGGACGGGTCGCCGTTATTGGCGCTGATCTCGTAGATATCGTTGTCCAGGATATCCAGCATCTCGGCATTGGCGGTGAGCCCCGTGTAAGTCTTGGGCCAGGTGCCCTGCCAGTCGGCGCGGGACAGGTAGGCGGCGGCGCCGGGCAGCCAGTAGTTCACGTCCATATCGGCCAGGTGGTTTTCCACCGCCGTGCCGTTCTTGGTGCGGGCGAAGGTGGTCTCATCCCGGCTTCCCAGGCTCCAGGTCTTGACGTTGGCACTGTCCCCGTCCACGGAAACGCCCTGGGCGGAGAGCACGTTGTTCACTGCGTCGTGGGCGTCATTGCCCACGGTGAAGCGGTAGTCGCCCGCGTCCAGCACGAAGCAGCCCTGGGTGCCGATGGCGTTGCCGGAAGCGCTGTCCCAGCTGGTCATGTTCTGGGCGTCCGCCACCAGGGTGTAGGTCTTGGACTCACCGGGGGCCAGCTCATCGGTCTTGGCGTAGTCCAGCAGCTGGATGGCGGACTTCTCCAGCCCGCCGGTGACGTAGGGCAGAGAGACGTAGAGCTGGATAGCGTCCTTACCGGCCACGGAGCCGGTGTTCTTCACGGTGATGGAGGCGGTGACCGTCCTGGCCCCCAGGTCCACATCCACGCTGTCCAGAGTCTGCTCAAAGGTGGTGTAGCTCAGGCCGAATCCGAAGGGGTAGGTAACCTCGTCGTCATAGCTCCAGCCCGAGCCGGTGGAGCTGCCCACGCTGGCGCCCGCGTTGCCCTGGCCCAGCATTGCATCGGCATACCGGGTCTCGTAGTACTTGTAGCCCATGTAGATGCCCTCGGCCTGGACAATGGCGGAGTTCAGGCTGATAGAGGGATCGGGATTGGTCCACTCCAGGTTGCCGAAGTTCTGGGCGGCGGGGGAGCTGGCAATGTCCGCCGCGTAGGTGTCGGCCAGGTGGCCGGAGGGGTTGGCGTCGCCAGAGAGCACGTCCGCCACGCCGTAGAATCCGTAACCGCCGGGCAGGCCGATCTGGAGGATGGCGTCCACCCCCGCGTTGTCCTCCAGCTCCTGCACCTCCATGGCGCTGGAGCTGTTGAGCAGGACGATGACCTTTCCATCGGCGCCCTTGGCATCGATGGCGGCCTGGATCAAGTCCCGCTCGTCATCGGACAGGCCCAGGGGGTCGGTCTGGTTCAGGTTCTGGGACGGATCCACCCCCGCCTCGCCGGGCAGATAGGTGCCGTTCTCGCTGCCCGCCCGGGCAATGGTGACGATCATCACGTTATAATTGGACAGCCCATCCTTCCAGCTGGCGTTTGCCCCGTTCAGCGCGGCCTGGGAGGGCTCCTTGCTGGAGAACACCCCACCGATGCTGGGGGCGGTGATGGTGGTGTAGGTGATGGTGCCGCCCCAGCTCTGCACCTCGGTGGTGAAGACGGACTCCAGGCCCTGGTACAGGGGCTGGAGGTCGGGATTCAGGGTGAATCCCTTGGCGGTGAGGGCCTGAACCAGATCCACGGTGTCCGCGTCGGTGCCCTGGTTGGCAATAAAGCTGGAGCCCATGATACCGCCCCGGACAGGGTAGTAGCTGGAGAAGCCCAGCAGGGATACCTTACCCTTCTCCCCCGCAGACAGAGGCAGCGCGCCGTTGTTCTTGAGCAGGACGGTGCCCTCTTCGCTCATCCGCTCGCCCAGATCCTCGATGGCGTTCAGCAGCTCGCCGGTGCCAGCGTAGTCAGACTTGTAGGTGAACAGGTCCTGCTTTTCGCCGGTGTCGTCGGTGACAGTTTTGCTGCTCTGGGTGCCCAAAAACTTGTCGATGTCCGTGCGGGAGGCGTTGACCAGGGGCTGGGCGCTCAGCGCCAGGGCCAGCACGGAGGCGGTGACGGCGGTCAGGCCGCGCCACAGGCGCTGGGCGCCCCGGCCGTTTTGACTGTTTTTCATGTTTTGCCCTCCTTGTTCCTTTTCCTCGTTCTGTTTCCATCTATCCACAAGGCCCCGGGGGGGCCGTGCTTCACAACATTGGGACCGCTTCTTACTTCTTTCGCCGGGCGATGGCCTCCTGCTCGGCGGGAAGGTTCTTCTCCACAGTCCACAGCAACATCAGCGCCGCGCATACGGCGTAGGCAATGGTCTCGATCCAAATATAGCTGACGGCGATGGTGCCCTGCACGGCGGCGGTCTGGGTCATGGCGGCGGCCGCCGCCGCGTCAGCGGGCGGGGCCACGTAGCCTGCCCCCCCCAGCATGGCCATAAAGGCAGCGTTGCAAACTGGGGTGGCAGCCACCATGACGCAGCTGTAGATGGACATGGTTAAGCCGTCGGTGCGGATGCCGCTTTTGAACTCGATGTGGTCGATGACGTCGGCCAGCATGGCCAGGATCAGGTAGCAGGCCGGGGCGGAGCCCAGGCACTTCAGGGCCACGCCCACCGCCACGGGGATGATCTGGCCGTTGCCAAGCCCCGCGATGACGCCGCCGGCCACCCCTAGCGCCATGCCCGCCATGGTAACCAAACGCTTGCCGAACTTGTTGGCCAGGGGAACCACCACCGCCGCCGCAGCGGCCATGGGGATGGCCCCCAGGATGGCCAGCAGGGACTGGACCGCGCCGTAGTCGCCGCCCAGCATGGAGCTGTCCGCCACCCACTGGCAGAAGTAGCTCATGGAGCCGTTCTTCATGGCCCCGCTCCATTGGAAGGCCAGGTAGAACAGGATGGCGATCCACCACCACTTCTCGCTGGTGACGGCGCGGAGCTGCTCGCCCATGGTGGCAGTTTTGGCCGGGGCGGAGCTGTGGTCCGCGCCCATGCCCTCCTCGGTAACCCGCTCCCTGGTGAACCGGAACTGGAGGTAAATGGTCAGCGCCGAAAAGACGGCCACCCCCAGCATCACCAGGAACCACATGTTCTGGTCCTCTTTCATCACGTTGGACACCAGCATGGGGAACACCATGGAGCCCACCCCCATGACCCCCAGCCCCGCCACGTTGGTGAAGGAGGCCAGCGCCCCCCGCTGCTGGCTGTTGCGGGTGGACACGGGGATCAGGGTGGAGTTGGCGGTGTTGTAGATGGGATAAGCCACGGCGTAATACAGGTTGTAGGCGATGGCCACCCATACCATCTTCGCCGTCCCCTCAAAGGGGACGATAAACATCAGCACGCTGGACACGCTCAGGGTGAGGGCCGACAGCAGCACCCAGGGCCGGGCCTTGCCCGCCAGGGCCTTCGTGCGCTCGATGAGCTGGCCCACGATGAGGTTGGCAGCCACGATGAGCAGGGTGGACACCAATTGCAGCGCGGACAGGAAGGCTGTGTCCAGCCGGAGCACATCGGTGAAGTACTTGTTGAGGAAGCTGGTGAAGATGCCGGAAGACAGCAGCGCCCCGAAGGGGCCGATGAAGTAGCCAAAAACCATTTCCGGCAGCTTCACGTCCTGGGACTTCACCAGGGAGTTGGTGAGCGGGGTGCTCCAAAACCCCTCTTGTTTCGCCATAGGGATCATCCTTTCCTGTTTGAGTTACAGCGGGCAGGCGGCGGTGTGCGTGCCGCTGGGGTAAACCTTTTCCGTGCCGTTGGGGAGGGTGAGCTTACAGCGCGTCCCCATGGGAACCCGGACGGTGACGGAGAACGTGCCGTTTTCGATCTTCCAGTCCGCGCCGGCCTGGCCGTAGGGGGTGCGCACCGCCGCCCTGGCCCAAGTGAGGCCGCCGCCCAGAATGGGCCTGACCGCAAAGGTCTTGTACCCAGGCTCCACCGGCTCGATGCCCGCCACCCGGCGGTAGAGGAAATCGCCCACCGCGCCGAAACCATAGTGGTTGTAGGAGATCATCATGTCGGTGCCATCGTCGCCGATGGGGCACACGCCGTTCTCGTCCAGGCCGTCCCACCGCTCCCACACGGTGGTGGCCCCCATCTTTATCTCGTACAGCCAGGAGGGACACCGGGTGTTGAGCAGCATCTTGTAGGCCGCGTCCGCCCGTCCGTTGTCCGCCAGGGCAAACAGGAGGTAAGGGGTTCCGGGGAAGCCGGTGCCGATGCAATAATCGTTCCGCTCCACCAGCCTGACCAGATTGTCCACCGCCCCGGCCTTCACCTGGGGAGTTGGGAACATGTCCAGATACAGGGGCAGCACGTAGGCGGTCTGGAACTCCTCCAGCAGCTTCCCGTTTCCGTCGGTGAGCACCGAGCAGTAGGCGTCTGCCGTTTTTTCGCTCAGCTCCCGATAATAGGCCGCTTCCTCCTCCTCGCCCAGAATACCGGCGATTTTTGCCGCCAGGGCGCTGGTATTGCGCAGGGAGGCCGTCCCCGTCCATTTGACCCGCCCCTGCCACTGGCTCATTTGGGGCACGTCCGGGGCCACCCAGTCGCCGAAGCCCAGCACGCCGGGCATGTTCCAGATGTAGCGGTTTTTGCCCAGGCCAAAGCCGCACCAGAACCGGCAGGCCTTGATGTACTTCTTCATCACGGGGTACATCCGGCGCAGGATCTCCACATCCCCCCGGGCTTGGTACTCCGCCCAGGGGACCAGCACGCACGCGTCCCCCCACCAGGCCACCGCCATCCGGGGCATGGTGGTGGGAAAGCCGAAGCCCTGCGCCGGCACGGTGTTGGGGATGCCGCCGGTGGGCAGCTGCTCCGCCTCCACGTCCAGCAGCCACTTGTCTAAAAACCGCCCCATGTCAAAGTTAAAGCAGGCGGTGGGGGCGAACACGGCGATGTCCCCCGTCCAGCCCATGCGCTCGTCCCGCTGGGGGCAGTCGGTGGGGATGTCCACCAGGTTGGACCTGGCGCTCCAGGTGATATTGCTCTGGAGCTGGTTGACCATCTCATTGGAACAGGCGAAGCTGCCCGTCTGCTCCAGGTCGGAATAGAGGGCCACCCCCGTGACCTCCACGTCCGCCTCGCCGACGCCCTCCACGCTGATGTAGCGGAAGCCCATGTAGGTCAGCCGGGGGGACCAGGTCTGCTCCCCGTCCGCGCAGGTGTAGGTTGCCGTGGCCTTGGCGGTGCGGAGGAACCGGGTGTTCAGCGTGCCGTCCGGGTTCAAAATCTCCGCGTGGCGCACCGTGACCACCTGGCCCCGCTTCCCCTTCAGCTTCAGCTCCACCACCCCGGCGAAGTTCTGGCCGAAGTCATAGACCAGCGCGCCGTCAGGCTGCTTGTTGCGGCCCACCGGGGCAAACCGCTCCCGGGCCTTTACCGGCGCGCCGTAGTCCGCCGTGATACGGGGATGGACCCGCAGCCTCTCCTCCGCCGCCATGCGCCAGTGGACGTCCTCGGGCCGGACGGTGGCGTCGTAGGTCTCGCCGTCGTAGAGGTCGGCCATTTTGTACGGCCCCTCCTCCGTAACCTCCCAGGTTTCGTCGGTGCCGACGGTCTCCACCCCGCCGTCCTCGTAGGTCAGGCGCAGCTCCAGCAGCAGGGCCTGGCGGTCGGCGGTCACCCGGTTGACCCGGGTGTAGATAAAGCTGCCCACCGCCCAGCCCCCGGCCACCACCGCCTGGATCACATCGTCCCCGGTGAGCAGGTCCGTCACGTCGTAGGTCTGGTATTGCAGGTTGGCCTGGTAGGAGGTGAATCCGGGGGCGAAATACCGGTCTCCCGCCTTTTGGCCGTTCACCGTCAGCTCATAGATGCCCATGGCGGTGGCGTAGATGCGGGCGCAGGCGATCTTCCGGTCCGTCCTCACCCGCCTGCGGAAGGTCATGGGCTTGGGTGACACCTTTTTTTCGGTGAATTTGTACGCCGGGTCGCTGATCCATTTCCCCGTCCAGGGGGTGTCCAGCCGCCCGGTCTCAAAGGTAAGCTGCGCCCGGGCGGTCTCCCCGGCGTCGTCCTCCGCCGTGAGGGCGGCGGTGTAGACGGTAAAGGGCTCCAGCGGCGCCCCGCCATAGGGGACGGCGATCTGGCCCGCCGCCTCCCCCTCCCAGTCCCCCACCCGGAGGACGGCCCGCCTCAGCGCGGCCCCCTCCCGGCTGCTGTCCAAGGCGAAGGAAAACCGGGGCCGCCTCACATCGGTGACGCACCCCTGGGTCAGGTTTTCCACCGCGAAGCGGGTGATGTTCAGCATTTGGCATACCTCCCTGTCTCACTGTCAAGGCAATTATGGTCAAGCTGGTTCCACACGGCTCACTCTATCGTTTCTGCTGAAAGTATAGCAAATCCCATCCCGGTTTTGAGCGAAATTTCACAAGCTGTCGGTTTTCACGCACAAGCGGTTGGGATATTCGTTGGTTTTTACAAATAGGAGGCCCGGATATTTGGCATTTCGCCGAATATCCGGGCCCCTTCCTGTTTATTCCACCGCTTGCCCCGCCTGCCCGGCGGGGATGGGGATCATGATCCCCAGGGTGAACCATCCGTCCTCCGCCTGGACCGTGGCCGAACCGCCGTACCGCTCGGCGGTGGCCCGGATGCTCTTCAGGCCGTAGCCGTGGAGGCTTTTGTCCCCCTTGGTGGTGCGTGGCAGCTCGCCCCGCACCACCAAGCTGTCCACGCAGCGGTTTTCCACCTTGACGCACAAAAACCCCTTCTGCCGCCCCACCGACAGCCGGATGAGCCGCTGCTCCGGGTCGGGGAGCACAGCCACCCCCTCGATGGCGTTGTCCAGGGCGTTGCCGAACAGGGCGCTCACCTCCACCACCCCCATGAAGTCCAGCGCCCCGCCGTCCGCCAGGCTGGTCAGGGTGATGCCGTGCTCCAGGCAGTAGGCGGTTTTGGAGGCCAGGATGGCGTCCAGCACCTTGTTGCCCGTCTGGTTCCGGCTCTCATACGCCCGGATGTCCCGCTCGATCTGGTCCAGGCAGTCCAGCTTCTGCTCCGTCCCCAGGTCCGCCCGGAGCACCGCGATCTGGTGCTTCAGGTCGTGGTATTTCCGATTAACCATGTCGATGGACTCCTGGCTTCGCTGGTAGCTGGCGTATTGCAGGTCCAGCACGTTTTGCAGGGCGTTCACCTCCCGCAGGGCGTGGAACTGGCACAGCTGGAGGTGGTAGGCGTATAAAATGGCCACGCCCCCCAGGTAGGCGATGGTGCGGATGGTGAACGCGTCCGCCTCCGCGGTGGCGGCAAAGGGGGTCTCCACCGACGAATAGCTCAGGCTGCTCAGGATATAGATCACCAGGGCCACCGCCGCCGCGCCCAGGCAGGTGGCCCGGGTGATGTCCAGCTCCTGCATCTCCCGGCGGCGGCCCCGCTCCAAAAGCCACATGGCGGCGTACACCGCGCCCCCCACCGCCAGCATGAACGCCGCCTCCGCCCAGAAGGGCGCCAGCCACCCCAGCCGGCCCCGGTAATAGCTGTAGAGCTGCCACGCCAGCGACACCGTGAAGCCCCCCAGGATAAACGCCCGGGCGCAGTAGTACAGGCGGCCCCGCCAGTCCCCCTTGTGGATCAGCGCGAAGGGGAGCAGGGTCAGCCCGGCAAAGCCCGCCATCCCCAGGTTGAACGCCAGCCCCTCCTGGGGGGCGATCATCCCCATGTAGGGCAGCTGCACCGCCAGCAGGGCCAAGGCCGCCGCCGCGCACCTCCCCCGCCCCCACCGGCGGGGGAGCAGGCTCAGGTACAAAAGGCAGGACTGCCAGTGGAACACCGCCGTCCATACCGGCGGGATGTTGTGCAGCTCGCCGCTCATTGGCCCACCTCGTTGATATAGCGGTTGAAGGCGGCCAAAAACTCCTTCCGGCGCGCCCGGCTCACCTGGACCGTCTCCCCGTGAACCACCGCGTCCCCCTCCACAATGGCGGACACGTGCTCCAGATTCACCAGAACCCCCTTGCCGCAGCGGAAAAACCAGCTGTCCGCCAGGGCGGCCTCCAGCTCCTTCATGGTCCCCGTGCCGCTCAGCCGCCCGTCCGCCGTGTGGTAGCTCAGGCTGTGGCCGTCCGCCTCAATGTAGTAGATCCGGGCGCAGTCCACCCTCTGGGCCCCGTTTTTGCCGCCGATGGACACATACCGGCTTTTCCGGCGGCGCAGGCGGCCCATGGCCCGGCTCATGCTCTTAGCGAAGGCCGGGTAGGACACCGGCTTGAGCACATAGTCCAGCGCGTCCACTTCGTAGCCCTTCACCGCGTAGGCGGCCAGGCTGGTGATGAAGATGATGAGTACCTGGTCGTCCACCTCCCGGATCTCCCGGGCGGCGGTCATGCCATCTACAAACTTCATCTGGATGTCCATCAGGATGACATCGTACTGGGCCCGGTAGCTGCTGATGATGCTGTCCCCGTCCCCAAAGGTACAGACCTTGAACTCCTCCCCCGACGCCTGGGAATAGCGGTCCAGATAGTCCAGAATCTGCCGCTGGAAGCCCGGGTCGTCCTCCACCAACGCAATATGTGTCACCACGTGCCCCTCCCCCTGGTACAGATAACCTCTCACTTTGATTGTATAGCATTTTGGCAAAAAAGCAAGGACTTGATTTGCCCCGCCCCATCCTTTCTTGCAATTCCCTCCCCCTCCCTTGACAATCCAGCGGGTTTTGGGCTAGCATAGGATACACATCAACGGAAAAGGAGCTGTTTGCGATATGCGGGCCACCCAATTTAACGACGGCTGGCGGGTAAAACGCCTGGGCGAGGACGGCCCCGGCGCGCCCGTCACCCTGCCCCACGACGCCATGATCTCCGAACCCCGCACGGAGCTGTCCGCCGGGGGGATCAACACCGGCTGGTACGAGGGGCACGACTACATTTACACCAGGACCTTCTCCCCGGACAGGGCGCTGGCGGCCAAAGCCGCCGTGTTGGAGTTCGAGGGAGTGTACCACAACGCGGAGGTGCGGCTCAACGGGGAAGCGCTGGCCTTCCGGCCCTACGGCTACACCAACTTCTACGTGGATTTGACGGGCAAACTGCGCCCGGACGAGGAGAACACGCTGGAGGTTACCGCCCGCAACGCCGACCAGCCCAACTCCCGCTGGTACTCCGGGGCGGGCATCTACCGGCCCGTCACCCTGTGGACGGCGGAGGGGGGGCATGTCAAGCCCAACGGGGTGAAGATCCGCACCCTCTCCCTGGAGCCTGCCCAGATCGAGGTGCGGGTGGAGACCGCGGGGGCGGGGCCGGTGTCCGTGGCCATCCTGGACGGCGGGCGGGAGCTGGCCTCCGCCTCCGGCCAGACCAAGGGGCGCTTTGCCTTCACCCTCACCCTGGACGGAGCCAGGCCCTGGAGCCCGGACCATCCCCAGCTCTACGCCTGCCGGGTGCGCTTCGGCGGGGATGAGGTGACGGAACCCTTCGGCCTGCGCACCCTGGCCTGGCGGAAGGACGGCCTGCTGCTCAACGGGGAGCGGGTCATCCTCCGGGGGGCCTGTATCCACCACGACAACGGCGTGCTGGGCGCCTGCTGCTATGAGGACGCGGAGCGGCGGAAGATCCGCATTTTGAAGGAAAACGGCTACAACGCCGTCCGCTCCGCCCACAACCCCTGCTCCAAGTTCCTGCTGGACGCCTGCGACCAGCTGGGCATGCTGGTGATGGACGAGTACATCGACCACTGGTACATCCACAAGACGGAGCACGACTACGTGGACTACTTCCCCGACTGGTGGCGGCAGGACCTGGCGGACATGGTGGACAAGGACTATAACCATCCCAGCGTCATCCTGTACTCCACCGGCAACGAGGTGAGCGAGACCGCCCAGGAGCGGGGCATCCAGCTCACCGGGGAGCTGACGGAGCATCTCCACCGGCTGGACCCCACCCGGCCCGTCACCTGCGGGGTGAACATCTTCTTCAACTTCCTCAGCTCCGTGGGCTTCGGGGTATACAGCGACGAGAGGGCAAAAAAGGAGGCCGAACAGGCTGAAAAGGCCCAGGCTTCCGGGGGAAAAGCGAAAAAGAGGGCTGTGGGCAGCCAGTTTTTCAACAACCTGGCCGGCCTGATGGGGGACGGCTTCATGAAGTTTGGGGCCACCCTGCCCCCCTGCGACTGGCGCACCCGGGGGGCCTTCGCCAACATGGATGTGGCGGGCTACAATTACGGCATCGACCGCTACGTCCACGATTTGAAAAAATACCCGGACCGGCTGATTTTAGGCAGCGAAACCTTCTGCTCCGACGCCTACCGTTTTTACGAGCTGGCAAAAAAAGAGCCCCGGATCATCGGGGACTTTGTGTGGGCCGGAATGGACTACCTGGGCGAGGTGGGGGTGGGCTCCTGGGAGTACGCCGACTACGCCCCCGACTTCTCCCACGGCCCGGGGTGGGTGACGGCAGGCTCCGGCCGCATCGACCTGACGGGCCTCCCCCTGGGCGAAGCGTACTATACCCGGGTGGCGCTGGAGCGGGAGCCGGGCCCCTTTATCGCCGTGTGCCCGGTAAACCACACGGGGGACAGGCACTCCCCCTCCGCCTGGAAGATGTCCAACGCCATGCCCAGCTGGAGCTGGCGGGGGTGCGCGGGGAAACCCGCCAACGTGGAGGTGTACGCCCGGGCCCACAGCGTGGAGCTGCTGGTCAACGGCAAAAGCGTGGGCAAAAAGGTGCTGAAAAGGAATTGCATTGCCAGATTCCGCTGTACCTACGAGGACGGCACGGTGGAGGCGGTGAGCTATGACGCCTCTGGGAAGGAACTGAGCCGCACTGCCCTGCGTACCGCCGGCCCGGAGACGGAGCTGCGGGCCATTCCCGAAACGGAGCGGGTAAAACCTGATGGGCTGGCCTACATCCGGCTGCAATATACCGATGAAAACGGCACATTGAAGCCGCTGGAGCGGGGTATTTTGTCCGTGGAGGTGTCCGGCGGAAAGCTGCTGGGGTTGGGCAGCGCCTGCCCCTACAACGAGCTGGGCTACTGCGGCACTAAAACCGACACCTACTACGGCCAGGCGCTGGCGGTGGTGCGGGCCGGGGAGGGCGGCGCGGTGGAACTGCGCGTCGCCGACGGCAGGCTCTCCGGCAGCATCGCCATTCCGGTGGCGGCTGAATAAGAGGCAGTCAGGCCCGAACGGCAAAATGAGAAGGCCCCCGCTGACTCGGGGGCCTTCCTGTCATTCCAGACTCAATTCCAAACAGGGGGTTCCGCCGCCGCGTCCTCCAGCACTCGCAGCAGCAGCCTTCCAAAGGCCGTCTCCCCCATGGCCTCCTCCCTGTCCCGCAGGCGGGAAGCCCCAGCGCCAGGAGCTGCGCCAGCAGGATAGCGGAAAGGCGTTTCATTTTGCACCACCCATATCTGTCAAGGATGTCCCTATCTTATGCCTTGGAACCCCCCTAGTCAAGCCGTTCCCCGCCAGTTTAGCCCCTAAAACACGCGGATATGGGGTATGCAGACCACAAATTGCCCACCCCACTCCCGGATGAAGCCCGCGGTCTCCGCGATTTCTTCCGTCAGATTCCACGGCAGGATCAGCACATAGTCCGGTTTGTGCTCCCGCAGCGCCTCCCGGCCCACAATGGGGATCAGGCTGCCGGGGAGGTACAGCCCCTGCTTGTGCGGATTGGAATCCACCACAAAATCAATGAGGTCATTTTTGATCCCGCAGTAGTTCAAAAATGTATTCCCCTTCGCCGCCGCGCCAAAGGCGGCGATGCGCTTCCCCTCCTGCTTCCACTGGCTGAGCCGCCCCAGGGTGTCCAGCTTGATGTTCTGCATCTTGTCCGAAAAGCCGGTGTATGTACGGACATCCTCCAGCCCAAACTCCCGCTCCCGTGCCAGAAGGGCCTGCACCGCCTCCCGCATATGGGCCCGACCATAGTCCCGGTGGGCCGCGTAAATCCGCAGGGAGCCGCCGTGGGTGGGCAGTTCCTCCACATCGTAGAGCTCCAGCCCATGGGCGTTAAATATGCGCTTGACCGTCCCCAGCGAAAGGTAGTGGAAATGCTCGTGGTAGATGGTGTCGAACTGGCACTGCTCAATGAGCCGGAGCAGGTGGGGGAACTCCATGGTGACCGTCCCCTCCGGGGCCAGCACAACGCCAAGCCCCTCCACAAAACCGTTGATGTCCGGCACATGGGCCAGCACGTTGTTGCCGATCACCAGGTCGTAACGGCCGTCCTTTGCCGCAATCTCCCGTGCGGACTCCGCGCCGAAAAAGCGGCACTCCACCTCAATCCCCTTTTTCCGGGCCTCCTCCGCCACATTTTCGGCCGGCTCAATCCCCTTGACCGGGATTCCGTAGGGCTGGAAATATTGCAGGAGGTATCCGTCATTGCAGGCGATCTCCAGCACGCGGCTGCCCGCGCCCAGGGAGAGCCGGGGGACAATCTGATCCACATAGGCCTTGCAGTGGGCCAGCCAGCTCCCGGAGTAGGAGCTGAAATACTGGTACTCCCCGAAAATCTGCTCAGGCCGTCGGTATTCGGCGGCCTGAACCAAAAAGCATTGGCCGCACACCTTCACATTCAACGGATAAAACATCTGCCCACAATCCAAATCGCCCTTTTTCAGGTACTCATTGGACAGCGGAGACAGGCCCAGGTCGGCAAAAGAATGCTTCAGCTCGTGGCCACAAAAGCGGCAGTGTTGGTTATCCAATTTCATTTCCTCCCGTTTCCCGAGGCATCGATTTGAGGAGAGACTGTTTAAACTCCCAGAAGGTTTGGAAGCCTTGATCCCGCTCGGACAGCAACGGCGCTTCCCCCGGATCCAGGGGCCAGCCTATGCCCAGCTTCGGATCATTCCAAAGGATGCCGTCCTCGCTCCCCGGGTCGTACCGATCCCCGCACAGGTAATGCACCACGGTGTTGTCCTCCCGGGCCAGGAAGCCGTGGGCAAACCCCTTTGGGAGGTACAGCATCTCCCGGTTTTTGGCGGACAGAGTAAAGCCCTGCCACTTTCCGAAGGTTCCCGAATCAGGCCGCAGGTCTACCGCCACGTCGTAGACCTCGCCGGACAGCACCCTGACCAGCTTATCCTGGCTGTGGCGCCACTGAAAATGCAGCCCGCGCAGGGTATTTCGGGAGGAACTGGTCTCCAGCTCCTCAACGGCGTTGAGCGTTACGCCATGCGCCGCGAAGGCTTCCCGCTCAAAGGTTTTGGAAAAGTACCCCCGCCGGTCGCGGTGGAACATGGGGGCAACCAGGCGCAGGCCCTCTATCTCGGTGGATTGGAACACAAAGGAACCCATATCGTCCGCCTCCTTTCCCAAGCTCAGGGGAAGTTTTTCGCAAACACGGCCTCATACGCCCGGACTTCCCCATAGGGCTGCAAAAGCAGTGGGATACAGCGTTCCCCTGCCCATGTCATTGGAACCCGCTGTTGCTCCAAAAACCCAAGCTGCTTCAGTTTTGGGTTTTCCCCGTCCGGCTGGAGGATTTCCCGAACCAGCAGCCGCCGGAACCCGCATTTCTGGTGGAGCTCCTCCACCAGTTTCCCTGTAAGCCGGCCGATATCCTCCACCACAATTTCACAGTCCATAGTTTTGAAATCCGGGTTGACAAACTCCACGCCGGGGAAGCTGTCCTTGGCCCGCAGAAATTTCTCCCGCCGGGCCAACCACCCAGTGATGGGGTTCGCCTCTTCCCTCCCGGTCAGAACCTGCCGCAAATGCGCGCAGACATACCGCACTTCCTCCCAGGTCATCTCCGCGCCGCTGGGCAGGTTGAACGCCCGCTCATGGAGCCGGTGGGCCACCGGCGTGGGCTCCCGTCGGCAGCTTTGGTAGATCGGCAGGTCCGTGCAGGGATAGAAGAACGGGCGGGGGCTGACGGCGCGCTGTTCCATCTGGGACAGGACCCGCGCCGCGTCCATGGGGATCTCCGGCCCCAGCACAGGGGTCACCATCCAGAAATTGTTTCGGATCCCCGGCAGCTCCGGGTTCAGGGTCAGGCCCTCGATTCCCGCCAGCTCCTCCTGGTACCATCGGAACACCTGGCGCTTTTTGGCCACAATCTCCTCCAGCCGCTCCATCTGCCCCAGGCCAAAGGCAGCCTGGAGGTTGGACAGGCGGAACTTATATCCGACCTCCTCATTGTAAAACCGTATGGTGGGGTGTTTTGCTTGGTCGCCCAAAAATCTGGCGCGGGCATAGAGCCGCTCATCGTTGGTGGTAAACACCCCGCCCTCGCCCATCACCACCGTTTTGGAGCCGTGGAAGCTGAAGCACCCCATATCCCCCAGCGCGCCCGTGTGCCTGCCGTGGTACAGGCTGCCCATGCTCTCCGCGGCGTCCTCAATGACATAGAGGCTGAATTCTCGGGCGATGGCGTTGATCTCATCCATCTTGCAGGGGTGGCCGTAGAGGTGGACGGGGATGATTGCCTTTGTTTTCGGCGTCACCGCCCGGCGGACCGCCTCCGGGTCCATGGTCCAGTCATCCTCACAAACGTCCACGAAAACAGGGGTCGCCCCGGTATACGCCACCGGGTTGGCAGAGGCCACCCAGGTGCTGTCCGGGAGGATCACCTCGTCCCCCGGGCCCACGCCGATGGTCAGCAAGGCCAGGTGGAGCGCGGCGGTGCAGGAGGGGGTGGCGATGGCGTATTTCACCCCCAGGGTCTTGCACACGGCCTCCTCAAAGTGCTTCAAATAATCAAAGCATTTTTCATTCCAACCCGTCAGGGCCGCGTCGGCGGCATACCAGACCTCCAGGGGGGAGACGGAGCTTCCCGACACTAAAATTGGTTTTGATAACACATCCAGCATATTTCTCGCCTCATCAGGTTTTATGGTTTTCGTTTAGGTGCCGTTTGAAAATTGGCAATATGCCGGCGGCGAGGAATTTTTTCGCCGGGCAAGGCGGTTTGACGCAGAAATACTTTGTGTATTTCAAGGCAAATCAACGCGGCTCGGCGGAAAAAGGCCCGCCGCTTGGACGTGTTGACAATTTTCAAACAAGCCCTAGAGACAGCGCCTGTTATTGCAGGCTGGACGGGAACAATCCGTCGTCTGTACCATACAGCACCTTTGTTCCATAACGGTCTGCCAAACAAGTTCGATAGACGGTCTCTTTCGCGCGAGTGGTGACGTAGTAGTCCGCACCTTGAAACAAAATGCGCTCGTCAAGCGTTACCCCTGTTTGAAGCGTCACACAGCTGTTTCGCGCCTCATATTTTTCCAAAATGCATTCAATATCACGGATGTTTTTCTCAATGGAGCGCTCCACAGGTATATAGATCAAAAGCTCTACATTGGGACGGTCTTTTTGGAAATAGTTCTCCAATACTTTGGGGTAAAGGGGAAACGGTTCCCCCACATCTGCTGGAAAGTAAATGGTGCTGGGGCCATTCCCCGATATGGGGGTGGCCCCAGTATCTTCCGCAAGCGGAAGATACTTTTTTACAAATTTCTCCACCGGAAGGGCAAAATCCTCCCGCCTGTCCCATTGGGTTTTCTCCGGCCAGTCCCACCACGCTATTTTCTGAAGCGCCGCGGCTATATCGGGCAAAAACCGATAGCCAAGAACCCTTGCCGGATTGCCACCCACCATGGCATAAGCCGGGACATCCTTTGTGACCACAGCCTCTGCGGCAACGATGCAGCCGTTATGTAATGTCACCCCAGCCATGATGGTTGCCCCATGTCCGACCCAAACGTCATTCTGAAGGATGATAGTACCTTTCCTTGGGGTTTTCTCCGCAGAAACAATCCCCTCCAGAAAAGCGTTGGCCCCTTGTGAAACGGCACGGTAGTCGTGGTTCAGGTCGATCATGAAGGTAATCCCGTCCGCCAGCGAGCACCCCTTGCCGACGAGCAGGCAATGCCGCCCAGCTTTCGGGCGAAAATCGATCCCGCTCTGCACCTCCGCCTGCACAATATAGCTGTCCCTGTCAATAGAAAAAAATGGAAATCCGTTCAGCTCCCCATTTGATATTTTAAATTCGGTGTAATTTTGAAGCTTTTCAGGTGGGTTTACAGATATGGTTTGAATCACGTATCATCCTTCTCACTCTTGAATTCCGCAAAATAGTCTTCGATCTGTCTCGCCATATACACAGTTATATCATTCCCCGCCAGCCACGCCTTGGTCCAGGCAACCGTCTCCGCCACGGCCCGCTCCGCGTGCCACTTAGGCCGCCAGCCCAGGACGCTTTGAATTTTGGAACAGTCCAGCCTGAGGACTGCGTCCTCATGTGGACCGGCTTCCGCCGTATGCTCCCACCGGGCCGGGGCGCCCCAGGCGCGGCAGAACAGGTTCGCCAGCGCCCCGGTGGTCAGGCAGTCCCGGCTGTCCGGGCCCACATTATAGCTGCCTGCCAAACCGGGATTCTCATACTGCCGCTGGGCGATCAGCAGGTAGGCGGATAGGGGCTCCAGCACATGCTGGTACGGCCGGATAGAGTTGGGATTCCGAAGCCGGATGGCCTCGCCCTTTCGGACGGCGCGGACACAGTCCGGGAGGATCCGATCCGGCGCGAAATCCCCTCCGCCAATCACATTCCCCGCCCGGGCCGTGCTCACCGCCACGCCCCGGCCCGCAAGGAAGCTGCTCCTGTAACTGTCCGTTACCAGCTCCGAACAGGACTTGGAATTGGCGTAGGGGTCAATGCCGTTCAAGCCATCGCTTTCCCGGTAGCCCCAGGGCCACTGGCGGTTTTCGTAGACCTTGTCCGTGGTGACGTTGAGGACGCTCCGAACCGTCCCTGCCCGCCGGACGCACTCCAACAGGTGCACCGTCCCCATCACATTGGTGGAGTAGGTGCCCACCGGATCGCGGTACCCCTCCCGGACGATGGGCTGGGCGGCCAAATGGAATACAATCTCCGGCCGTGCCTGTTCAAACGCCTCCCACAGCCTGTCCAAATCCCGGACGTCTCCATATACGCTGTCCAGCTTTCCGTCCAGGTGGAGCAGCTCGTAAAGGCTGGGGCTGGCCGGGGGCAGGGCGTAGCCCGTCACCTGCGCCCCCGCCATGGTCAGGATGGCGCACAGCCAGGAGCCCTTGAAGCCGGTGTGGCCCGTGAGAAACACCCGCTTGCCGCGGTAAAATTCCAGTTGTTCCATGCCCATCACCATACGCGCCACGGCGCGTCCCCGTTTTGCCACAGCTCCTCCAGCCTGGTTTTGTCCCGCTGGGTGTCCATGCATTGCCAGAAGCCGTTATGCCGGTAGATCCCCAGCCGCCCCTCCTGGGCGAGGCCCTCCAACGGCTCCCGCTCCAGGACGCAGCTATCGCCGCCGAGCCGTGCAAAGACCTCTGGATCCAAAACCATAAACCCGCCGTTGATCCAGCCGCCGTCCTCCTTGGCCTTTTCCCGGAACCCGGTGACGGTCTGCCCGTCCACATCCAGCACACCAAAGCGTCCCCCCGGCTGGATGCCGGTGAGGGTCACGATTTTGCCGGAGGCCTGGTGCTGGGCCAGCAGGGCATCCAAGTCAATATCACCCACCCCATCGCCGTAGGTGAGCATGAAGGGCTCGTCCCCGATGTACTTTTGCACCCGCTTGACCCGCCCGCCGGTCTGCGTCATCAGCCCGGTGTCCACCAAAGTCACCCGCCAGGGCTCGGCCACGTTCTGATGGACGGTCATGCGGTTCTGGTTGGAAAAGTCAAAGGTCACGTCAGAGCGGTGGAGGTAGTAGTCCGCGAAATACTCCTTGATAACATGGCCTTTGTAGCCGCAGCAGATGATGAAGTCGTGAAAACCAAAGCTGGAATAGTATTTCATGATGTGCCACAAGATGGGCTGGTCCCCGATTTCAATCATGGGCTTTGGCTTCAGATAGCTCTCCTCGCTGATGCGGGTGCCCAGGCCGCCGGCCAGGATGATAACCTTCATAGGCGCTGCGCTCCTTATTTTATGATACAGTACGCATATTCCTTGACCATAAGCTTATTAAAAGCCTGTTGGACATCACTGGTCAGTTTGCTTTGTTCCAGGGCCTTGAAAACCGTCTCCTGCGAGTTCGGATCTACCTGGTGGGGAATATTCAGTATATTGCAGCTTTGAACCTTGAGCAGCTGAAGCGACTGGTTGAACTGCTCCAACGTAATCTGCGTTACAAAATCCTCCAGTGGGAACGTGTACCCGAACATTGTGAGGTAGGCCAGGATATCCTGTGTATTCCTCAATTTCAAAAACAGCGCCCCACCGGGGCGTAGTGCCCTTAGAAGGTTTCGCAGCAACCTTGGAAATTCCGCATAGGTATTAACCGAATTCCCCAGGACAATATAATCAAAGCTTCGGTATTCCAAGAAATCAGAAATCCGCTCTATACGATCACAGGCGGTTTCATCACACACTGTCTGCAAATCATAAAGGTATCTCGCCTCTGTGGTGAAGGCGGATGTGCTTGTGTTCATAATGCCAGAATGACGAAGTTCGGTTTTTATTTGCAGAATTGGCAGTCCACAGCGAACATCCACACCTAAGATACTTGGAGCGGACGGGGGGATCCCATTGGGGAAAAGATGCGGCAGATATCCTTCATAGTTGGTCATATCAGACCAGCTGTCTAAACCGTGATATTTGTCGTTAAAGTTTTTTCTGCCCTTTTCAAGGGAAATCCGAAACTTCTCCTGATCCTTGTCTTCGCCGCTTCGGAAATCATGGTCGTGATGGACAAAAGTATCCATGCACAGCATCAGCTTGTACCCAGCCCGGCGTACCCGGACGCTGAAATCGTCATCACCAAAATCGTGATAGAAGCCCCGGTCAATCATACCCGTCACTTCAATCACCTCCCGCTTAACCAGCAGGATTACGGTCATAAGCCTGAGCCGTTCCTCCCATTTCTTTGGATCGCTACGATTATAGTCCGCAGCTTCCCTCTGCATTTCCTCATATGAGGAAAATACAAGCGGAATTTCCTGGAAGTTGCTGATGTTGGAAGACCCTGGCGTCACCATACCGATTTTTGGGTCAGACTCCATACAATGAAGCAGGTTGGCAAGCCAGTTCCTTGTCACAACCACATCGTTTGTCACCTGCACAAAATACCGGCCGGAAAACAGGCGCAGGGCCAGATTTAATGCGTATTGCGAACCCAGGTTTTTTGTGATACGGATAATCCGCTTGAGAGGATGCTGGACGGACTGGAAATATTCTAAAGTGCCGTCTTCTGAACCATTGTCAATTAACAGAAGCTCGTAATTAACGCCATCTGTGTGCTCCAATATGGATGTTACACACCGCTTTGTCTTTTCCAAACGGTTATAGGCAATTACAAGAATTGTTACCTCCGGTTCGCCTTCAAGCACAGTTGAATAGGCATTCTCCCGGGAATGGTACAAGTCATCTGTCTCTGTTGGTGCGGTCATCTGGGCTGTATCTATTACGGTTAGCCTGTTTTCTTCGTACACACGAATCCCCCTATCTACGGCACTGTAGGTATTGGCGTGGAATTCTCACGCTTTATTCTCAAGTCGGACTGAAATCATCACTCAACACGTTTGTTTTAGCACAAGGTCATATGGATAAAATAATACTCAGATGTAAATGTGGATTTCGGACAGCGCTCCCAGCTGACCTCGCCATTCGCTTCAATTTTTACAAGCGGTATAAAACCGTCATTTTGAAAACCGCACCGGGAGTAAAAGGATATTGCGCGGTCATTGTGTGGAAGCACCACCAAATCAATATGTTTCAATAATAATTCTTGTTTTCCCCATTCAACAAGCGCTTCCATAGCATGATGCATAAATCGTGTATGCTCCGTTGGCTCCCCGCGTAAAACCATATCAACTTCGGCGAAACGATGTTCTGAATCAATATTTGTGAATCCAATGTGCCCAATATACTGGTCTCTCAAATCTTGTAGCATAAATAAGATCCGTCTGTCATTATTGACAATCAAATCCATGACCCACCGGCGTGTCCGCTCATGTGTAATCGGGAACCTGGACGGTGAAAGTGTCGGGTTATCTTCCCGCCAGCGGTCAAGCAATTGCACGCAATTAGGAATTGTCCTATCAAAATCGGCTGTAATTGGGTGAAGGAATCCAATTGTATTCTCATCAGCATCAAGAATTGGAATCAGGATCAACTTGTCTTTTGCCTGCTTGCGCTTATAAACATTTAGGATTGCTGCCATATTCATTGCATCAGTTCTCCTGCTGGGTCAATTCCCTTGATCAGACAGATCACCTTTTGACATACCCCGCTTTGCTTCAGCACTGCCACTGCTGGTGCAGACAATTGCGCTGTGTTTATTATAATTGGGCAACTTTTTACCATGTAAGTCGATTATCTACGGCGCTAAAAATGTAGATTTAGCCTCCTCATGCGTTATCTTCAGAGCGAATTGAAATTGTCACATAATACTTTTTGTCTCCATCGATAAAATTTGCGAAACCTTTTCCGTCGAATACCCTGCCCCGGATAAGATTTAAAAGAGTTCTCGCCGAATACATTTTATCAATGCCTATGACGGAAGCTGGTTCTAATTCTTTACCCAAATGAAAGGTGCCTGATTTCTGGATTTGCATACAAACCTGAGGAGAACCGTCTTTGATTGTGTCGAAGGAATCATAAAACAAACTCAGGATTTCTTCCTGCGCACGTTTATGCAGGGTCTCCCCAGTATCCAGCCAAGTGACTGGAATCTCCCTTTGTGCGATAATTGGACCTGTATCAATTTGCGGATCTACGTAATGCAGCGTAACCCCGAAAGGCGTCCCCTCAACAATGCTCCAGAATGATGGGTGCTTTCCCCGGTTATAGGGCAGATAACCAGGATGGGTATTGACAAAGCCCCGTTTTGTCAATTGAATAATTTCTTTTGGAATAATATATGGCCACCATGCAAGCACACCAAAATCAACGGCAAGATTCTGGATATTTTTCATCAGCTCTGAGCTTTTTAATTCTTGATATGAATAAACTCTTGTACTCGAATCTAACGATTTTACCAGATCAAGCATCCGGTTATTATAATTGCCTCTATCATCGGGATCGTATATAAAAACCTCAATTTTTTCATGCCTTGAACACAAAAAATTGACTATATGGTATCCAACATAATCTGCCGCCATGATAATCAATATGAACTCCTGCTTTCTAAAAACCGTTTATGTAGTTCCTTTGCGCCATTGTTCAGTCTACTCAATTAGATAGGCCACCTTCTGATACGCCTCGCTCTGCTTCAGCGCGGCCACCGCCGGGTCATCCG